>VRUH01000018.1:54385-72551 GCA_019456185.1 Candidatus Glassbacteria bacterium
GGAGAGCAGCAGCCCCACAGTGATCCCCGACGTTATCGTCCGCACCGACGAGAACGGCCGCTACGAAGCCAGATTCACCCTGGGCTACAGCACCGGCGGCCCCGAGGGGGGTTCGAGCGGAATCGGCGGCGATCCGTTTACACCGGTTCCCGAAGTTCTTGAAGAAAGCATGCGGATTCTGATGGTCAGCCCGGAGAACAAGTTTTTCGACCTCGGCAGCGGATTCACGTTCCAGATCGGCAAGCGCTACGATATCTGGCCTGTTTTCCTGAACCAGTTCGGCCAGCAGGCAGCCGACTAGCGGAGTAATGTAACATGGCGTTCGATACCAGTGATCCCAAAGTTCAGAAAGCGCTGCTGGTGGTGCTCATGCTGGCCGGCAGCTGCTACGGATACTGGATGTATATCCTGGGACCCAAGAACGAGGCCGTGGCCAAGGCGGAGCAGGAACTGGCCACCGTGACCCGCAGTGTCGAAACCGCTCGCGCGCTGGAGGCCGCATCGGATACCGCCGCGCTGAGGCTGGAGCTGGAAAAACGACGGCGCGAGCTTGAGCTGGCCCAGCAGCTGCTCCCGGACAAGGAAAACCTGCCGGTCCTGCTGCGTTCGGTTACCCGCACCGGCGAGCTCTTCAACCTCGATTTCGTCCTGTTCGAGCCGCAGGCGCCGGTCCAGCAAGAGCTTTACCAGGAGCGCCCGTTCAAGCTGACTGTCCGCGGCGGCTACCATCAGACCGCCCGCTTCCTGAGCGAGGTGGCCGACATGGACCTGATTGTCAAACCCACTAGCCTGAGCATGGTACGCGACACCCGGGAGAACGTTCCCGGCGGCGGTACCCTGACCGCGGAAATAATCCTGACAACCTACCTGCTGATCCCCGCGCCGCCGCAGACCGGGGAGCAGAAAGGACAGTGATGATGGTCTTCCGGCTGGCGACCCTGACAATTATAACTTTCCTGCTCCCCGCCATCGCAGCGGCGCAGCAGGCAGCGGCTGACACCGCCTCCGCCGCGCGGGCAGACTCCGGCCTTGCCGCGGTGGACAGCGCGATGGTGCTCAAGCAGGGATCTGCCGGCGAAAGCTACCTGGCCGGACGCGAGCGGTTCAGCTATCCGCGCACCGGACGCAACGACCCGTTCGACCTGCCCCTGGACCGCGGCGAGAAAATCCCGGGGCCCTCGCTGTCCGACCTGCTGCTGACCGGCGTGCTCTACACCCCGGACGGGCCACGGATCGCCATTCTGGGGCTGGCCAGCGGGGAAAGCTTCCTGATTCACGAGGGCGATAGAATGGGCGGGGCCGAACTGGTGCTGATCGAAAAAAAATACGTGATGTTCAACATCTCCAAATTCGGCCGTGTCCGTGATTACGTGATAGAACTGAAACCTCTTGCGGAGGGAAACGATGTCGAATCTCCTATCAATGCCGGAAACGGTGGCCGGCAACAGGAGAGCGAAGCCTCGTCCGAGGGGGGCTCCCCTGAGGACAATTAGGCTGTGCTTGCTGGCGGCTGTGCTTGTGGCCGCGATTCCGGTTATAACCGTCCGGGCCCAGATGCCCGACTTGCGCACCGAGGCGCGGCATATCAGTGTCGCTTTCCACGATGCCGATATCCGCAGCGTCCTGCTGGCTTTCAGCGAGTTCAGCGGCGTCAGTATCGTGGCCAGCAAGAATGTCACTGGCCGGGTCACCGCCAGAATCACCGATCATCCCTGGGACCAGGCCCTGTTCTCCCTGCTCGAGAGCAACGGCCTGGCCGTACGGGATATCCACGGGATCCTCAACGTGGACACGATCGAAAGCATCAGGGCCAACGAGGAGTTGGAAAACCTGATGAGCCGGATATTCAAGCTCAATTTTCAGAAAGCCGATGAGATCGCCCCCACCGTCACGGCGCTGCTCTCCGAACGCGGCAAGCTGCAAGCCGACCCCGGAAGCAACAGCCTGCTGGTAGTCGACATCCCCGACCGCATCGAGAAGATAGGCGAGGTGCTCGCCGAGCTGGACACCGAGACCCGCCAGGTGGAAATCAGCGTCAAGCTGACTTTCGTCAACAAGCGCTCCCTGCGCGAGATGGGTATCGACTGGCGCATGACCAACCAGAACAACCCGCTGACCGATACCCGCTTCGGCGTTGATGTCGGCAGCGCGTCCAACGTGCTCAGCTCCCACACCGAGCTGGCCGTGGGCACCGTGCGCAAGGGAGTCAATTTCACCGCCGTGCTGCGGATGCTGGAGGACCAGAACTTGGCCCGCACCGTGGCCAACCCGGTAATCACCACACTTAACAACCTGCCCGCCAGGGTGCTGGTGGGCCAGCGCACACCCCTGCGCGTGATCGATTACGGCTCCCTGGGCGGAGCCAATGTGGGCGCGCGGGCCACCATTCAGATGGTTGAGACCGGAGTGAAGCTGGAGGTCACACCCCAGATCACCCAGAACGGCAAGGTGCTGGTCCAACTGCTGGCCGAGAACTCGGATGCCGACACCGGCCCCGATGGTGTCTTCTTCCGCACCCAGGAAGCCAGCACGCGGCTGCTCTTGGACGACGGCGCCACGGGGATTATCGCCGGACTGACAGTGGTCAACAGCAGCAAGGTCTCCACCGGAATTCCGGGCCTTCGCAGCATTCCTCTGCTGGGCAGGCTGTTCAGCTACGAGAAGGAGATTACCGAGGAAGAAGAGCTGGTGATCATCATCACCACCAGGATTATAAATCCCGGCGGGCCGAGTGGAAGTCTGATGCCGCGCGAACCCGACTGGGACGGAGGTGACAAATGAGAGCCATCCGTCAGAAAAGGCCGGCCGTAATTCTGGCCGCGCTGCTGCTGGCTGGGCTGTTCTCGGTCACCTGCGACAGCGACGAGAATATTCCCACCGGCAGCCTGGCCCGGCCGGACAAGATCAAGATGATCTCCGGGGATAACCAGACCGGCGGCTACCAGACCAAGCTGACCCAGCCCTTTACGGTCCAGGTGCTCGACAGCGACGATAACCCGGTGCCCAGCCACAAGGTGCGATTCGAGGTCAGTTCGGGCAGCGGGGTGCTGGCCGGGGTCGACGACCAGAGCCTGGAAGTGGTGACCAACTCCAACGGGATCACCAGCGCTTACCTGGTGCTGGGTATCGACAGCGTCAACACTGTGACCGCCAGCGCGACAGGCGCTACCGGCAGCAAGCTCTCCGGCTCGCCTGTTACGTTCATGGCTTTCGCCACCAGCAGCGCCACCCAGGGCGACACGTCCGGCACCGGCAGCCCTCCGCCGTCAGCCGGCGACCCGGTGATGGCCGACACCATCCTGATCGTCAGCGGCGGCAACCAGACCGGCGAGGTCAATACCCTGCTGCCCGAACTGATCGTGGTCCAGGTACTGGATGAAAACGGCAGCACGATTGCCGGCGTGGACGTCAAGTTCACGATCACCTCCGGCGGTCCGTGGATCGGCCTGGCCGACGACACCGATCCCGGGATAAATAACTCACTGATTATCACCACGGACTCCGACGGCCGGGCGGCGATCAGCATGAGGATGGGACCCGGCCCCGATCTGGACATGATTGTGGTAGCCGAGGTGCTGCGGGCCGACGGGCTCCCGGTCAGCACGACCCTGAGCGCCCAGGCTCTGCCCAACCCCGATACCGCCAACCGCCTGGTGATCATGTCCGGCAACAACCAGGGCTACGACGGCGAGTACGCTGTGGGCAGTCTATTGCCACTCCCAATTGTAGTCCGGGTTGTTGACACTACCCGAACAGGTGTAAATGGCGATACGTTGGGCGCACCGATAAGTAATTTCCCCGTTTTGATGGAAGCTTTCAGTCCAGGAGGGACTTCTTCACTATCTGACGAACCCGATATTGAACCGTACGGTACCGGTAGATTAACTGCATTAACAGATGCAGATGGTCTTGGTGCAGCGCGCTGGGTGCTGGGAACGGATACCGGCGGTCCTGATGACCTGAATGTGCTGCGCGACAACAACATCGTGGTCGCCGTGGTCGTGTTCGCCGACGGGAGCCAGGATACGGTGGTGTTCCGCGCCACCGCGGTTCCGCAGGCTCCGTCCGAAATCGCCGCCAGCGGTCCGACCGACCGTTCGGCCACTGCCGGAGCTTCCCTGAGCGGCCTGGGCGTGACTGTCACCGACGCCAACGGCAACCTGGTTGCCGGCACTGGCGTGAGTTTCAGTATTACCCAGTTACCGGCGGGCGGCTCCGCCTCGCTCTCGGCGCCCTCTTCGGTTACAACCGACATCTACGGCAACGCCAGCGCGGCTCTCAGCCAGGCCAGCACCAAGGTCGGCGACATGAAAGTGGCCGCCTCGTCCGGTACGCTCAACGGCTCACCGGTAACGTTCTCGATCACGGTCAGCGCCGGACCGCCCGATCAGATCCTGGCATCCGGCGGTAACGGCCAGTCCAGCAAGGCCGGCACAGCGTTCAGCAAGCCGCTGATCGCCTTGGTATTCGACCAGTACCAGAACCCGGTCGAGGGCGTGCTGGTCACGTTCGCGGTCACCGGCGGCAGCGCCTCGCTGGAGACCAGCGCGGTGTTCACCGATGAGGACGGCCTGGCCGAGACCAACTGTACCCCGAATGCTGCGGGCGCGATCACGGCCACGGCCACGGCCACGATCGGCGGCGCGCCAACCAGCGTGACATTCAACCTGACAGCCACGGCGCCATAAGCATGGCCTGACAGCTTACAAGCCGACAGGGCGGCGGAACAAGAAGCTTGTTCCGCCGCCCTTTTGATTTACACGAAGCGGAAGAGGCAATTGCAATGAGGGAATTCGCCGTGATTCTCAAGCCCTGCCGCGAAAATTTCATGGCCACGATAACCGCCGGGGAAGCCCGGATAGCCGGCGAGCATTTTGCCTAGTTCAGTATGCTGTTCGAGCAGGGCCGTCTCAAATACGCAGGACGCTGCGGGGACGGATATCTCGGGCTGGGGATTTTCGAGACGGAGGGCGAGGAGGAAGTGCAGCGGATCATGGAGTCCGACCCGGCGATCACGGCCGGGGTGATGAGCCATACGCTCAGGCAGTGGCGGACCGCCCTGTCTCCGCAAGGATGGTAACTATCGCTGGAGGTCGGGCAGCAAAAAGCCCCGCCGGTGATAAAACCGGCGGGGCGCCGACTGCATAATCTCTCCCGCTGAGCTTACCGCTCCGTTTCGCTTTCCTCCTGCCTGAGTGTCAGCAGTTCCTCCGGCGGTTTGTTGACCTGGTTCATCCTGAATTCGGCGATGGTGAACAACTGGTCGCTGCCCTGGCGGCGGCAGTAGAACAGGTTCTGCGCGCCGGGGATCGAATCGCCGACGGCCACGTCTAAGGTTGTGCCATCCACCAGCTCGGCGTGGATCGTGAGCGAGGGGCTCTCCAGCCCAGTCGAGGCCACCGTGGTGTCGACAAACCCGCTGGCGCGGAAGCTGCCCAGCGAGCTGGCCAACCGGAAGATTGCGGTCGAATCGACTTCCATGCTGTCGGGCATCGGCGGCTCGGACATGATCCAGACCGCATCCGAGCCCAGCTCCAGGCTGAGCGTGCGCTCCGGCGACTCCACGGTAACGCTCCTGAGCCGCAGGGGATGGAATTTCATCACGTTGTGCCCACGCCACTGCTCGGGGTCCGTGCCCAGCATCCCGCCGAAGAAGCCCTTCACCCTGTAAACCCTGTCTGTGCCGGCGCGGCGGATATAGGAATGGAACAGGTTCTCGTTGATCCGGCCCTGGGCGATCGCGGTCTGCTGCGACTCGAATCCGCCCATCTTACCGATCACCAGCGCCTCGATCACTCCGCCGCCGGGTCCGTAGAGCTTGACATGGGTCCCGCTGGCGTCATCGACCCGGAACTCCGCCTGCTTCTCGGGATTGTGGCTGATCACGTCGATAGTGTTGATTTTGCCGAGATTAGCCAGCGCCGAGGAAATCACCTCGTTCTCCGCCGGCTTCTTCCCGTACTCTGTCGTTACCCGCCACCCGTCGACTCCGTGCTCGACAGTCACCGAATCGGCTCCGCGGACTACTACAATGCGGCTGATCCCGGCCGTGTCGATACTGACAATCAGCGCCTTATCCGCATCGGGCCGGCTGGGGTCCCGGCGGACAACTTTAACCGCCATCCAGGCCGCCAGCAGGATCAGCAGCACGATCAATGGCTTGGCGAACTTGTTCATCTCGGTCCTGAAAGGTTGAGGTTAGAGCACTTGCACCGGGATAAAGTGACCCCGGAGTTCGATTTACCGCATACGTGTCACAGGCTCCGCGATCGGACCGCCTTGTCGCGGCGGCGGAGATAAAAGCGCATGGCGCCGAATAGAATCACGAAAATCGGCACGCCGACGATATTGACGATCCGCATGAAATTTTTCATCTCCGGACTGATCTCCTTCAGCGGCCTGTCCGTGGTCGGGCGGGTCCGGATCGAGATCAGCCGGTCGCCGATTGTCAGATAGTCGACGGCGTTGAGCATGAACTCGATATTGCCCTGGTAGAGATACTGTCCCTGCAGGAACGAGGAGCACCCCACCACGATAATCGTCGCGTCATCGGTGCTGTATTTCAGCAGGCTGTCGCCCTCGGCGGCCAGGTCGGGCCTGGACTGGAAATGGCTCTGAAAGCTGCCCACCGCCAGCATCGCCACCGCCCGCTCCTTCTTGAATATTTCCGCCTGGAACGTGGGCGGCACCAGTAATTCGCCCTCGCTGCTGGTGGTTGCCAGCACGGTGTACTCGGCGGTGCTGTCGCGGGCGATCCGCTCCAGGTCGTCGCACCAGGGCAGAGTCATCTGGCCCAGCCGCCGCACCAGCGGGTGCTCGCCGTACTGCTCGCCGGTGATCCGCGGGAAAAACGGGTTGGGCTGGTTGTAAGTGAAAATACCCTGGCTGATCCGCTCGGGCGAATGGGATTTGTTGTCGCGGATAATCCCGCCCGCCAGGCGAATCCCGTAGGTCTGGAGCTGACCGCCCAGGCCGTGGTTAATCAACAGCGGCTGGCGGTTGGGACCGATTGTGAGGTTGTCGATCATGAACATTACCTTGCCGCCGCGCATCAGGAACTGGTCGATGGCGAACCGGGCCTGCTCACTGAGCGAATCGTCGGGACCGGCCACGATCAGCGCATTAAGATTGTCCAGCACACGGGTGGTGTCGCTGAGGTCGACCGGCTGGATATCGTGAATCTTGCGAATCTCGTTGGCCACCGTGCTGTAATCGCCCATCAGGTCGTGGCGGGTGTGGCTGGACATAAATCCGATCCGGGCCGGCTGATGGGTGACCCGGTAGATCCGGCTGGTGAGCTCGTACTCCAGGTCCTCGGTGTTCTGGACCACCGGGATCGTCTCGGTCTGTTCCCCGTAGGTCACTGTGATCGCCAGGTATCCGTTGATCTGCTGGCGCTCGTCCTTCTCGATGATGGTCATGGTCACGGGCATCACGCCCACGCTCGCCAGTTGCTCCTTGAGGTTCTCGTCATCTGAAGGGTCGAGACGCTCGTAGTTGATATTACCGCCGGAGAAAATGCGGTACTCCTCCAGCATGTCGTCGATCTCGCCTGGCAGGCGGCTGAGCTGGACAGGCAGCTTTTCGCTGAAATAACCCTTGATCATCACCACATCGTCCAGTTCGCCGAGAAGTTCCCCGGTGACCGGGCTGATCGAATAGAGCTTGTTCCCGGTCAGGTCCAGCCGTCCGAAGAAATTATCGCCCAACAGGTTCACCACCAGGACGATAGCCACGATTATGGTTACATAGGCGGCGTTGGAAACTCTCTTTGTAGTTTTGCTGCGCTCCATGGTATGCAACCCTTGCGTCCGTTCGGAGGTTTGGTTATCAGACCCAAGACCTGTTTTCGACGGCGTTGACGTTGAGATAGAGGAAAACGCCGACCACCGACAGGTAGTAAACGATATCACGGCTGTCGACCACGCCGCGGCCCATGCTCTCGAAATGGGTGCCCAGGCCCAGGTAGTCGAACAACGGCACCAGCATGTCCGGCACCAGCATCAGGAAAAACCATTCGCCCAGGATCAGCATCATCGTGCAGATCGCGATGGCGATAATAAAGGCGACAATCTGGTTCTCGCTCAGGGAGCTTGCGAACAGGCCGATCGCCATGTAGCTGGCACCCAGCAGCAGGCAACCCAGGTAGCCGCAGATAATCACGCCCCAGTCCGGGTCGCCCAGATAGGTCAGCAGCAGGGGGATATTGAACGTGAGCAGGAGCATCACGGCCAGCAATCCCATGCATGCCAAGAACTTGCCCAGCACCACGTCCGTTTCCCGGACCGGCGTGGTGAGCAGAATCTCCAGCGTGCCCATCTTGCGTTCCTCGGCCCACTGCCGCATGCTGATCGAGGGTACCAGGAAAAGGAAAACGAAGGGCATGAAGCCGAAGAAGGGCCGCATGTCGGCCTGGCCCACCACGAAAAAGGTCCAGAGATAGAGAAAATTCACCAGCAGGAGGTACGCCGTGATGAAAATATAGGCGATCGGCGAATCGAAGTAGGTGCGGAACTCCTTGCGGGTGATTGTCCACACGTTTTTCATAATCAGTCCGTAAACCTGGCTTGAGTTAAGGTTACGAGTGCTAAACGTAAAATTTCCTCACGTGGTGGTCAGCCTGGCGAATACTTCCTCCAGGCTCATCTTTTCGGTCCGCAGCTCACGCAGGCTCCAGCCCTTATCGACCACCAGGCGGAACAGGCGCTCGCCGATCCGGGTTTCTCCGCTCTTGATTTCCAGGGTAATCCAACCCCGGCCGTCCACGGTTTCCTCGCCCACTTTGTGGAACTCGGCAACGAACGGCGCCTCGCGCATGACCTCGTACAGCTCGTCCTCGCCGGCCTGCACCGAGACAGTGACCACGTCGCCGCCCTGGGCGCTGTCCACCAGCTCGTCAGTGGTGCCGCTGGCCACCAGGCGGGCGTCGTTGATAATCAGCACGCGGTCGCAGGTGGCGCTGACCTCGGGCAGGATGTGGGTGGAGAGGATAATGGTTTTCTCACGGCCGATTTCGCGGATAAGCTGCCTGATTTCGACAATCTGGTTCGGGTCCAGCCCGCTGGTGGGCTCGTCGAAGATCAGGATGTCCGGGTCGTGAACCATCGCCTGGGCCAGACCGACACGCTGGCGGTATCCCTTGCTCAGCTCGCCGATATCCTTGTGCAGGACGTCTTCCAGACTGGTAACCTCCACCATCGCCGAGATCCGGTTCCTGCGCTCCGAGGAGGGAACCTCGCGCAGCTCGGCGATATAGTTCAGATAATCGACCACGTTCATCTCGGGGTAGAGCGGGCAGCTTTCGGGCAGGTAGCCGATCCTGCGGCGCACCTCGTGCGAATGGTCGTAGACATTGTGGCCGGCTACGTCCACGTTGCCCCCGGAAGGTTCCAGGTAGCAGGCGATCATCCGCATCGTGGTGGTCTTGCCCGCTCCGTTGGGGCCGAGGAAGCCAACCACTTCTCCCTTCCGCACCTCGAAACTGACCCGGTCCACCGCCAGGGTGGGTCCAAAATATTTCGTCAGGTCTTCAACTTTGATCATGGCACTAACAGGGCTCCTGGTTTCTGGTTTGCCTCATCCGGCCTGCTCCCGCGGGAACCGGTACGCGGCGGGCTGACTATCAACTAACTTAAAGCAACAGCTTTCCAGCAGGACTGGGGATCACGGCTGTTCGAGCCGGTACACCCTGAAATTGTCGTAATAGGCGGCCTGACTCTGGGTATGACGGACTCCTAGATAACCTCCGCGCCAGATTTCACCAGTGCCGGAGCAGGGGTAGTCGTGAAGCCAGGAGTCGCCCTCGATACAGTTATCGCCGCTGTCGGTCACCTCGTGCACAAGCTCGCCGTCCACACTGACCCTGATCCTGCCTCCGGCCGCATACACTTCCAAGTGGTGCGGGTCCAGGTCGGCCGGCGCAATCGGGTCGGGGCTGCTGGCCAACATGTGGAACCCGTAGGACTTGCGCAGGTTGCACACTCCCGAGCCGAAGCGGTGGAACGAAACATGGTATCCGTTCATCGGCCCCTTGACATAGTCGTCGTAACGGCCGTTGCGCGGGATGCTCAGCAGGTCCGCCCCGCCGCGGCCATGGGAGTTGAACCAGAACATGGTCAACCCGTGCTCGGTGGCCGACTGATAATCGAACTCGATCAGGATGGGGCCGCTGAAACGGTGCTTCCACCAGATGTTGCCCTTTTTCTCCGGCGTCTTTCCGGTGGCCTCGAACCGCAGACGGCCGTCTTCAACCCGCGCCTCCACGTCACCCTCCGGCATCCAGTCGGCCATCCCGCCGCTGAAATCCTCGGAGGCCAGCATCTCGCCGCGCCGCCAGAGGTCTTCCCGCGCTTCCGGCAAGCCGGCGACGGTGGCCAGCAGAACGGCGGCAACTATTATAACAACGTTTGCTTTCATCTGCAACCTCGCGGCCCGGTCAACCTTCCCGCTATCAGCCAAGGCGCTCGAAACCAAGCTCCGGCCCGATAGAGCGCATGGCGCCGATCACGAAATCCACGTGGGCGGTAAAGTCCTCGCCAAGCTCCTGTGCGCCCCGCCGCAGCTCCTCCCTGTCGACCCCGGCGGCAAACCCCCTGGCCTTCATTTTCTTCTTCACGCTTTTAGCTTTCAGGTCGTCGAGAGATTTCGACGGCCGCACCAGGGCGACCGCGGTGATAAACCCCGTCAGCTCGTCAACAGCGTACAGCGCCTTTTCCATTCCGGACTCACGGGCCACGCCGGTGGTGTCCGAATGACTCAGCACCGCCCGGACCGCCTCCTCCGGCCAACCCTGTTCGCGCAGGATAGCCGCTCCCACCATCGGGTGCTCCTCCAGGCTCGGGTGCTGCTCGTAGTCGAAATCGTGGATCAGGCCGACCGCGCCCCACAGGTCCTCGTCTCCGCCGTAGTTGCGGGCGTAGGCGCGCATGGCGGCTTCGACAGCCAGGCAATGCCGGATCAGGTTCTGACCCCTGGTATGCTCGGTGAGCAGCGCGTAAACCTGCTCGCGGTCCGTAAGCGCCTCCACGCAAAGCAGTTAAGCATATATACGCCGGGCAAAGCAAACTGCGTGCCGGTTTTGCCTTCAGACTAAGATGGTGAAAATAAAACGATTATGCGAAGCAATCAAGAGGGAGGATGAGAATTATGCCTTATTTGCGGCGAGGGAGGACTCTTTTGCGCCAGCGGGAACCGGTACTGCCGGCTCGACAAACTCCTGGCGGCGCCGGTCCCAGATCCCGCTGGCCGTGGCATTGGAACGCGCGGGGTCTGTCAGGCGGCGACGGGGGCCGAAGCGTTTGTGGAAAAACTCGCTGTTTTTGCTCCCGGCTTTCCGCCAGTCGTAGTCATAATGGTTGTGGCCGTGAATAATGTGGTGGCTGACTCCGACCAGGTCGCTGGTGGAGACAGTGATCCAGCCGTACTCGCGGAGCTTGTAGCCGAGGTAGACATCCTCCGCGCCGTAGGAGGCGAACTCGCCGGCGTCGATCCCGCCGATCGCCTCCAGGGCGCTGCGGCGAACCATCAGGCAGTACCCGCTGCACCAGGCCACCGGCGCGGCCATCCCCGGCACGTGGACGCACTGGATCAAGCTGTCGTCGTTGTCGCTGGTGTAGATATTGGGGAAGGCGCCGGTGGAACCGATATTGGGATGGACATTCATCGCCCTGACCATCACGTCGAGAAAATCTTCGCGCTCGATCTCGGTATCGTTATCGAGAAACAGCACGAACTCGCCGTCGGCTGCTTCCAGCCCCTTCTGCCGCCCGCCCGGAATACCGAGATTTTCCTCCAGCAGGACCGGTTTCAGCCGGCTGTCGCGGCGGGACAGCTCGGTCAGCATTTCGGGCGTGCCGTCGCTGCTGCCGTTATCGACCGCGACCACCCGCATGTCGGGGTAGACTGTTTTTTGCAGCAGGCTGTCCAGGCAGCGACGGGTGAAGTCCTGCTTGTTCCAGCACAGAAGCACAACAGACACCCGGCCCTCGCGCCCCGCCGGCTCGACAGGCTTGGTATTTTCCAGGCTGTTCTCGCGCAGGGTTTTCAGTCCCGGCGCCAGGACCCTCGTCAGAGTTTTGAACCTTCCGTAGATTTCCTCGGTGGTAAGTTCGCCTACGTTGCGGCCCAGCAGGGCAGAGGGCAGATTGAGGTAGAGGCTGTCGGGGTCCCACAGGTTGAATCCGCCGGTGATCGCGTTGACCGCCCGGATAGCGTCGTAGGGCAGACCGGAGATCAGGAAGAAGTAGATGTTCCACCAGGCATATGGTTTTTGATCGATCGTGACCAGGACCTTGTTGTCCAGGACCTTCATCGATTCGCGGGCAGGGGCGGTATCCAGTGTCCGGGCCAGTTCCTCGAGACCGGCTCTGTCGGAACCGAGGAAGAGGCGGAAGCGGCCGGAGGAGAGCAGGGGCCGCCAGTCGTGGACGTAGAGCGATTTACACAGCAGATCGGGCCGGGATTCGACGGCGATCAGGAGCTGGTCGTCATCCAGGCGGTTGAAAATATCGAATAACTGGTATCCCAGGCCCACGCCCAGCAGGATCAGCACGCGCTTTCCGCCGATCTCGACCTGGCGGAAAGACTCTTTGATCAGGATGCTGTGTCCTTTTTCGTCCTGAACCAGGTAGGCATAACGCTTGTCATCGCAGCGATACAAACCGTCAAGCACGTTGCTGACAATTTTCTGATTTAACTGACGATGGATTGCCGGATACCTGCTCCTGATCGACTTTAAATTGGAAATCAATGTGGAAATATCGGCGGACATGGCTTTCCCGCGAAGGTGGAAAATACCTGAAATACCGACCTCCGGACGCACTGAGCCGGCGTACGCCGCTGGCGGACGGACGGATACCTGTGGAGATAACTGCCCCTTGCTATACTATATCGGACAGAGAGCTGATTTGATTTAGGGATAATTCGGGCGGGCAGCGTTGAAGTATAATATAATGGTGTACAAACCAAGCCGGACAACTCTGGATGCAAGTCTCTATTTTTCAAAGCATTAGAAAATCGGCAATATTTATCTTGTTGGATACCAGTCCGTTAACCGAAAATACTACGTTTAACCAACGAATAAGGGTTTAACGGAATAGCCTAGACTTATCCACAGCGTAAGCACTTAATGGAATTGTCTACACTTAAAACCGGTTTGATAATTTGACAGCGAGAGCCATAACTTATTGAGATTCATCATCTTAACATCAAGGGCAACATTCGACTGAACTTACGCCCCCGCATGCAAGCCGCCTGTGGATATGCTGTGGACAACCTCGCTTCCGGTTGTAACGGCGAGGGTTCGATTTATTGCGGATTATCGCAACAGGTGGTTTTGATGGGACAACGGAGGGAAGGCCGCTTTCGCGGCCCTCCCTCCGCCGACTAGTTTAAACCAGGGTCCAGGGGGCCCTGTAGTCCCGGCGAAGCATGGCGTTGGCTTCGCTGTCACCGATAAACTGCTCTTTGTCCGGATCGTAATTGAGAGTACGACCCAGGCGCATGGCCACGTTGGCCAGGTGGGGCGTGACCGAGGCCAGGTGGCCGTCCTCGATATCCGAAATAAACCGCTTGCGGGTTTTGACGCAATCCAGGTAAGCTTTCACATGGGTCTGGTGCTGCTCGCTGCCGGCGCCCTTGGCCGGGATCATCCGCGGGCGGGTCTCAGAGCCGACCCTTTCGCTTTCGGGTTCCAGGGCGTACCCGCTCCGGTCGACAAACAGGCTGGCCTCCGAGCCGTGGAAGATAATCCCGTAGCCGCGGCCGTCCATGTTGTGACGGTTGCACTTGCGGTTCTCGTAAGTGCAGAGGAATTTGCCGAAATCCCAGACAGCGGTCATCGTGTCGGGCGTGTCGCGGTTGTCGAGCAGGCCGTATTTGCTGCCGAATGCGGTCACGCTTTTGGGCCCCTTGACATCCATCGACCAGAGCACAATATCCAGCAGGTGGGTGCCCCAGTCGGTCATCATCCCGCCGGCATAGTCCCAGAACCAGCGGAAACTGCTCCAGCGCCCGTCGTCAACCACGCCGAACTTGTTCCAGTTGAACGGCACTTTTGGCGCCGGCCCCAGCCACATGTCCCAGTCCAGGTCCGCCGGCGGATCGCAGTCGGCCGGGTAGCCGATCCCCTCGGGGTACTCGTTCTCGTAGTTCCAGGTGGTGACCTTGGTGATCCTGCCGAGCTGCCCGTTCCGGACAATCTCGCGGGCTTTCTGGAAATGCTCGCCGCTGCGCTGCTGGGTGCCCACTCCCACTATCCGGCCGGTTTCGCGGGCGACATTGGTCATGATCCGGCCTTCCTCCACCACCACGCTGACCGGTTTTTCGACGTAGACATCCTTGCCGGCGCGGCAGGCCATCACGGTGTTGATCGGATGCCAGTGGTCGGGAGTGGCCGCGATCACGATATCGATCTCTTTCATTTCCAGCAGCTTGCGGAAATCGGCGAACTCTCTGGGCGCCGGTTTTTCGGCTTCCTTGAGATCATCGAGGGCCAGCTGGAGGTTGGGACGGTACACATCGCAGACCGCGGCGATCCGCACGCCGTCCTCGCGGGCGAACGCGCGCATGTTGGAGCGGCCCATCTTGCCGGTGCCGATCACGCCGACATTGATCGCGTCGTTGGCGCCCATCGCGCCTACCGCCACGGCCGGGGCCACTCCCGCCGCGGCGAACGCCATCGCGGCCGAGGAGATTGCCTTACGCCTGGAGATTTTTTTACCCTGATCCTGCTGGCTCATCTGAAACTCCCTTTGATAATCCTGATTGCCCGGTGAACGATCAGCCGTCCATACGCAAGGCCCAGAGCATGCCCCGCAGGGTAGTGCGCTGGAATCCGGCGGCGGACATCGAGTTGACATCATGGCCCAGGGCAGTATGAAACACGCGGCCCTGCCCGTAGTTCCTGGTCATAATCAGGGGGTATCTGGCCTGCTTGTCCTTGCTGAACGCCTCGGCCAGCACGTGGTAGTCCGAGTACTTGGTCAGGTCGCGGTAGAGTTCGTCGGTGACCGGGAAATCCTGCATGTCCCGGGTGATGAAATGCTGCTTGTCGACAATCTCCACCGTGTAGGGGCCGTAGTGGTCGTGGCCCGCCCGGTTGACATCATCGATCCGCCAGAGCAGGCCCACCATGTCCTCGAACTCGCTCCAGCCGGGGAAGCAGTTGTTGGCCGAATGGATGATCCCCAGGGCCTTGCCAGAGCCGACATGTTTTGCCAGAGCCTGCTCCACCGGCGGGGGCCAGCGGTTGTCGGTGTTCATCACCATCACGATTCCGTCATAACTCTCCATCGCCGGAGTGGTCAGCACCCAGGGGTCCTCGGTGATAACCACCTCCAGTCCCCCCTTTTGCAGAATCTCCCGCACCTTCTCGCTGTTCGCCTTCCAGTCGTGGTAGCGGTCGACCCCGGTGAGCAGCAGCAGGCGGGCCAGCGGTTCTTTCTTCTCCTGCCCAGCCGCGGCGGGGGCTCCCGCAACGAGACAGAACAACACGACCGCCGCCAGAGAGTTCAGTCTACGCAGTGGGTTAAGCATGGCTCGTCTCTCCCGGCTAAAGAATCAGTCACTGAACGCCTCGTCGAACACGCGGTCCGAGGGCGGGAAATCGATGCCGCGGACATACTCGCAGGCCTCGGTGGCCCCGTGCTCGCGGTCCATCAGCGCGTCCTCCCACTCCACGCTCAACGGCCCCTTGTAGCCGATCACGTTCAGCTCGCGGATAATCCCCTCGAAATCCACCGAGCCGCGGCCCAGGCTGCGGAAGTTCCAGCCGCGGCCGGGCTGGTCGAAATTGAGGTAGCTGGCCAGGATTCCGCTGCGGCCGTCCAGGGTCACAATCGCGTCTTTCATGTGGACGTGGTAGATCCTGTCCGGGAACTCCTGGATGAACTTGACCGGATCGACTCCCTGCCATTCGAGGTGGCTGGGGTCGAAATTGAAGCCGAACTCGGGACGGTTGTCGAGAGCATCGAGCGCCATTCTGGCGGTCAGCAGGTCGAACGCGATCTCGGTGGGATGGACCTCGAGGGCGAACTTGATCCCCTCGGCCTTGTAGAGGTCCAGGATCGGGTTCCAGATATCGGCGAAGCGGGCGAAACCGTCGTCGATCATCTTTTTCGTCACCGGCGGAAACGAGTAGATCAGGTGCCAGATCGGTGAGCCGGTGAAGCCGCAGACCACCTTGACGCCGAGTTTTTTGGCTGCTTTCGCCGCCTTTTTCTGCTGCTCGATCGCCCAGGTGCGCTTGGCCTCGGCATCCCCCCGGCACTCCGGCGGCGCAAACCCGTCGGTGCGCTCGTCGTCGTTGGGGTCCAGTGTGAGTTGGCCGGAGAGATGGTTGCTGATGGCCCAGACATTCAGTCCGTACTGTTCAAGCAGCTTTCTCTTATTGTCGCAGTAGTTGTCGTCCTCCAGGGCTTTATCGAGTTCCATGTGGTCGCCCCAGCAGGCCAGCTCAAGGCCGTCATAACCGAACTCCCTGGCTTTCCGGCACATGGTTTCGATACCGAGGTCGGCCCACTGGCCGGTGAATAGCGTTACTGGTCGCGGCATGTTGCATCCCCCCTGTGTCTATTTGATATCAGAAGCTTCGTATCTGAAAAAAAATCAGAATTTTTCGAACGGGATCCATTTGTTCTTGCTGCAAGCGCTTTCGATCACCGTTTCGATAAAGGCCATTCCGCGCACACCGTCCATCACGTCCGGGAAATCAGGCGCTGGCGGCTGATCTGCCCCGCTTTCGGCCTTGCGGATGGCGGTCGCGGCGCCGAGGTAGATATTGGCGAACGCCTCGATAAAGGCTTCCGGGTGTCCCGGGGGAATCCGGCAGGCGAGCCGGGCTTGTTCGCAGAGGTAGCCCTGGCCCCGGCTGTAGATTCTGACCGGTTCGCCGGGCGTTTTGACTGTCAGGTAATTGGGGTGCTCCTGGTCCCAGTGGAGGCTGCACTTGTCGCCGTAGATCCGGATAGTGAG
Source organism: Candidatus Glassbacteria bacterium (assembly GCA_019456185.1). NCBI lineage: Bacteria > Candidatus Glassiibacteriota > Candidatus Glassiibacteriota bacterium. Next base: position 71,357 of record VRUH01000018.1, read on the forward strand.
GTGGTTTTCCTCGCCGGCGGAAATCTGGCTGACCTGCAGGATACCGTGGGCGCCGTTATTGTATTTCATCAGCACGTTGACATCGTCGTCGAGCCGGCGGCCCTCCAGGCAGGTCCGCATTTCGGCGCAGACCTCCATAACCTCGAGGCCGGTGATATAGTGCACCAGGTTGGCGCAGTGGGTGCCGATATCGCCCAGCGCGCCGGCCGGACCGCTCTGCTTGGGATCGGTGCGCCAGACAGCCTGGGCCACGCCCTCGAGCTCCACCCTGGTCAGCAGCCAGTCCTGCGGGTACTCGACAATAATTTTCCTGATTTCCCCCACCTGGCCCGATGCGACCATGTGTTTGGCCTGCTTGACCATCGGGTAGCCCGTATAGGTGTGGGTCAGGCAGAATATTTTACCTGTTTCCTCCACAATATTCCTGAGCTGTTGAGCTTCGTCGAGACTGATCGTCATCGGCTTCTCGCAGACCACGTGGAAGCCGGCCTCGAGGAAAGTTCTGGCCACGGGGAAATGGACGTGGTTGGGAGTGACAATTGAGACGAAATCGATCGCGCCGCCCCCGGAGCCTAGTCTGGCTTCGGCCTCGGCCATCTCCTTGAAGCTGCCGTAGGAGCGCGCGGGGTCGAGGTACATCTCCTCGACGCCGAAACGTCTGCCCTTTTCCGGGTCGATATCGAACGCACCGGCAGTCAACTCGATCTGACCATCCATCACCGCGGCCCGCCGGTGCACGGCCCCGATAAAGGCGCCCTCACCCCCACCGACCATCGCCATCCGCAGCTTACGGCTGTTGATATCTTTGCCAGACATGTTTACCTCGCACGCAGTTTGTAGGAGAGACCTGATTGGAGAGCTTTTTTGAGCAAGTAGTAATCCAACTTAGAGGCGGGGCGATCTTTTGTCAACGCCAATTCATTTGGTGATGCTGTCTTCGAGTATTTGTAACACCTCCGGTCAGGGCCGCGTTCAGCGGATGAAAAAGTACACTCAAGCTCTTGACATCAGAGTCGGTTAGCTTTATTTTCGTGACTTGATTTATGCGTTTTAGCCGAAAGGCCGAATGAGTCCAAAATACCGATCCCCAGTAGCTCAGTCGGTAGAGCAGGTGGCTGTTAACCACCGTGTCGCTGGTTCGAGTCCGGCCTGGGGAGCCAACTAGAGGGGCCGCAGTTCTTTTCGAATTGCGGCC
>VRUH01000018.1:72651-75861 GCA_019456185.1 Candidatus Glassbacteria bacterium
TCGAATCCAGCCGGTAGAGTCCCGACTTGTCGGGATTAACCACCGTGTCGCTGGTTCGAGTCCGGCCTGGGGAGCCATCTAGAGGGGCCGTATCTTTATTTATTCAAGATGCGGCCCTTCCTGATCTGCAGCGCCTTCGCGCTTGTTCTTGGCTCGTCGATAGCCTTTCCTAGCAAGGCAAGTGGGATTGCTATGGCATTTTTCGTATACATCCTCGAATCACAATCAAGCAGCAGGTACTACATTGGGCACACTGATGAGTTAAATCGAAGGTTGGCTGAACACAATGATCCCCTCTACAAAGGGTCCAAGACCACAAAACGTTTCGCCGGACCATGGGTGATCGTATACTCTGAAACTTTTGATTCACGATCTCAAGCTGTTTTACGTGAACGACAAATTAAAAGCTGGAAAAGTCGCTCCGCCATTCATGAACTTATCGAATCCAGCCGGTAGAGTCCCGACTTGTCGGGATTAACCACCGTGTCGCTGGTTCGAGTCCGGCCTGGGGAGCCATAAAGAGAAGGGCCGTATCTTTTTTATTCAAGATGCGGCCCTTTTTTGTGCGATGATTGGACCGTTATTGCCCGAGCGGATTCACTTCCCTGAAATATTGGAGGCTTTTTTCCTTCTCATCCGGCTATGACCGTAAACTCCCAGGATACCTCCTTGCGCTCCCCGCTCAATTCGTCCTCGATCCTGATTTGCAGGCGATAGCGGCCGGGAGTCAACTCCGCCGAATCGATATCAAAATATTCGGCGGCGCGGCCCTCCGGGTCCTGGGCATTGCGCTGGAAATCGAAAGAGAGACTCTTCGCCCGATCACGGCTCCAGAACGCGAGGCCGGCGAAAAATCCCCCCACTCCCCCGGCTTTCTTATCCGCCAGGCTGACAGTGATTCTTTCCCGCCAGGCGCGCTCGCCGTTGCCGTTGTCCCGCAAGCCGTAGATCTCGAAATAGACCCGGATCACCTCGCCATGGACGAATTCCAGCGAGGGCCGGGGCAGGATTTTGATTCCGTTCCTGCTGTGGGCGTGCTGGCCGGCCGCCGGCGCTGTTCCCAGGATAATACCGCTCAGCTCCAGCGTGGCTCCCGAATAGGGATTTAGATCCAGCACGTTTCGCGCCGCAACCCTGAATCCCGATAAATCCATGTTGAGCGCGTAATAACCCCTGTTGGCGTGCAGGACGATTCTATTGACCGCAATCCAGAGACTGTCGTTACCGGCCATGGCCTTGAACGCGGAGGACGTATCGATTGCCTGGATCAGCCAGGTCGTGTCGAACACGGCGGCGCTGGCCTGCACCGCTTTGACTTCCGCTGCACCGGAGATCGGGACAGACTGGTAGAATTCAAGCTCCAGGTTGCCGTCCTCGTCCATGAACTCCGAGGCGTAGTATTCCTGCTCCAGCCGGGGCAACTGGTCACGGAAACTGTCGGTAGCCAGGGCCTTCTTGACATCCCCCGCTCCGGTGATCGGCAGTGGGATGAACAGGTAATCGCCGGCGCCCTTGAGCCGCTCGAACACGTAATAGCTGTCCTCGTAATACCAGATTTCCGAGGGGTTGGATTTCTGGGTCATGTCCGGGTGGTTGATCCGCTCCGGCGGGCCGTGGCGGATATACAGCATCCCGCGCTGGTCCAGCGGGAGCTGACGGTTGCCGGTACGGAATATCTCAGGGTCGTACTCCATCAGGTTCGAGCCGGGCGAGAGCAGCATGAAATACTCCCGCGAGGTCTGGAAGAGGCTGTGGGGGAACTGCTGGCGGTAATATGTCTCGGCCTCGCGAAGGCGGAGGTAATGGTTCACCAGCCGCTCGTTGCGGAACGTGATCGGGTCCGGGTCGCGACTCTTCCAGAACCTGCGGAACAGGACCGCCACGTCTTTCGACCCCTTGATCCCGTACCACTTCTCTTTCTCGGCGGGCGTGAATATCGGCTGCACCTCGACAAACATCCGCTCGAACCCGCCGTATTTCCCGCCCGCGGCCAGGGCCTGGTGGTAGGTCCGCTCGAACCCGAGAGTATCGCCGCGCTCCAGCAGGATCCGGGCGCGCAGGAGTGTCTGCTCCGGAATTTTGTAGGCGGGTTGAGTGGTCTCAAGCTTGTCCAGCGCCTGCCAGGCCCTGTCGATCTCGTGCAGACGGAACCGGTCCCAGGCGAGATCAAGCCAGCGATAGGCTTTGCCGGGATTGGCCTCCAGGTATTCGCTCAGGAAACTGTCCACCGTGTGGAGTTCGTCATTGGTCTGGTCGCGGATTTTCTCGCGCCACAGATGGTAGGCGTCCCTGTATTCGGGATCGATGCAGATAAGCTCGACCAGCATCTCGGAGGCCAGCCGGTAGCCGCTGGTTTCCGCCAGATCGAATCCGGTCATGGCTATCGAGTAGAGCGCCTCGCGGCTGGCGGGGTCGTAGCGCAGGGCCTGACGGTACTCCCTGATCGCATCCCAGTTCCTGTTGGTCATTTTGCGGAAGGCGTGACCGAGACCGAGATGGGCCTCGTACCTGATCCCTGCCGAATCGCTGAACAGCGCCCTGCCGAAATCCTCCCGCGCCCCGCCCGGATTACCGAGAGCCAGCCTGAGCCGCCCCCTGTCGATCAGCGCCCGGCCGGCGTCGGGGCTGCGCTCCAGAGCCGTGTCGAGCTGGTGAAGGGCGGCGGCGGTGTCATGGGCGGCCAGCAATGTCCCGGCCCGGTCGAGATACAGCTGCTCCCCTGAGTGCGATACGAGGGAATCCGCCGCCGGAGCCGGGCAAAGACTGCTGAAGGTTAATAAAACAAACGCAACGGCAACCGGCAGCGGCTTTTGCGTGACGTTGATCTGCATCGTGTGCCCGCCGTATTCAGCCTGGACATGATTGAGACTTTATTATCATTAAGATACACCGGAAGCGTCAATCCAGTTTCATAACCTCCGGCGCTATCCCCGGCACTCCGCTGATTTTATACTCCCCTGTGTTGTAGTTCACCCAGATCTTGGCGCCGGAGGAGAATGTGGACTCCTGCACCTTGTAATCGGCCGAGAGGAAGCGGTGGCCGGTCATGTCGTCCCAGCCCAGTTGACGGTGCAGTTTGGCCAGCAGCAGCGCCTGCTCCAGCCGCCCGTCCTCCCCGCGCACCGGCAGGCCGTAACTGGCTGTGGCCGCGGTCAGCAGCGACCAGAGGAAATCGCGAGCGTTGACATAGGTGCAGTCGTGGAAGCAGAG
>VRUH01000019.1:0-395 GCA_019456185.1 Candidatus Glassbacteria bacterium
CCCCGCACTCTTCCGACAACCGCGGCAATCTCGTCAGCCTTCTGTTTCAATAAATCCAGGTCATCGCCGAAAAGCTTGATTGCCAGTTCCGCGCGAACCCCTTCCAGAAGCTCATCGATTGTCATGTCGATTGGCTGAGTGAAGTTCATCAACACACCGGGAATTTCGCCCAGATGCTCCCGAATAACAGTTTCCAAGTCTTCCTGGCTCTCAGCCGTCCGCCACTCGGAACGCGGTTTGAACAGCACATACATCTCGGCGCTGTTTACCGGATCAGTGTGCGCGCCCACCTCTCCCCGCCCGATGCGGCTTACCACTTCACGTACCTCGGGAATCTGCATCAGCTTTTTTTCCACGATCATGGTAACCCGTTTACTCTCATCAATCGAGATCGA
>VRUH01000019.1:405-66373 GCA_019456185.1 Candidatus Glassbacteria bacterium
GAGTCAAACGGACGACCATTGTTCCCTCCTGGAGTTCTGGTGTAAACTCCGAGCCAAGCCTCGTAAAAACAAAGCTCCCTAAAATCATGAGCCCCCCGGCAAGCCCTACCGACAGCCTCCTGTGTTTAACAAAAAAGGAAACAGCGGGTCTATATAAAGCCGACAGCCATCGCATAACAACCGGCTCCCGGACGCCCTTGCCGAATTTCCTGGAACCGGGATGCCGCAGTAGTAGATGAGTCAGTATCGGAGCCAGGAACACTGCATAAATCAGCGAACCGCTCATTGCCAGCGCAACAGTGTAAGCTAACGGGCGAAAGGTCTTGCCTTCTACTCCCTGGAGGGTAAACAAGGGTAAAAAAACGACTATAATAATCGAAACGGCGAAGACGATCGGTCTTCCGACTTCCTTACAGGCCCGGGCCACAAGATGAATCTGAGATTCAGCAGGATCGGCCTGGTGCATCATCCGGTCTGCGTTCTCGACCATCACAATTGCGCCATCAACCATCATGCCGATGGCAATAGCCAGGCCGCCCAGAGACATGAGGTTTGCCGAAATACCGAAATATTTCATCAGAAGAAAAGAAAACAGGATCGAGAACGGAATGGACAGGATAACCACAACGCTTGGACGCAAGCTGCCCAGGAAGACAAGCAAAACCAAGGCTACAAGTACAATTGCCTCTTTTAATGCGTTCATGACAGTGGCGACACAGGCTTCAATCAGGCTTTTCTGGTCGTAATAAGGGACCAGCCTGATCCCTTCGGGCAGGATGCGGTTGATTTCCTCGAGTTTGCTCTCGACCCGTTTGATTACCGTGGAAGAGTTAGTGCCGAAAAGTTTGACCACCTGGCCTGAAACAACCTCTCCCACTCCGTTTCTTGTCTGAAGGCCGCGGCGAACGGCGCCACCGATTCTAATTTCCGCTAAACTCTTTAAGTATACGGGAGTTCCATCTACGGATTTTATTACAATGTTTTCCAGGTCTTCAATGTTATAAGCCAGCCCCACTGAGCGGACAATGTATTCTTCCGCGTTTTTCGTCAGGTATTGAGCCCCTACATTGAGATTGTTCGCCTTAATCTTTTCAATCAGTTCGCCCAGTGAGACGTTGTAGCTGAGAAGGCCAGATGGATCAACGACGACATGAAACTGTTTTTCCCAGCCCCCAATACCTAAAACCTCAGTAACTCCCGGCACTGTCTGCAGATGGAACTTGACCAGCCAGTCCTGAATCGTACGCAGTTCCTCCAGCGACCGCTTGCCGGTTTCATCTTCAAGGTAATAAAAAAGAATCAGTCCCATGCCGGTCGAGATCGGGCCCATTTGCGGATCGCCGAACCCTTCCGGTATTTGCTCGCGGGCTTCCTGCAGCCGTTCGTTAACGAGCTGGCGGGCGAAATAGATATCCATCCCGTCTTCGAAGTAGACATTAACTACCGAGAGTCCGAAATTGGAAATGGAGCGGATTTCTTTAATTTGCGGAAGACCGTTCATCGCGGCTTCCACAGGGTAGGTGATGTATTGTTCAATCTCTTCCGGCGCAAGTCCTTCAGTCTCGGTGAAAACCTGGACCAGGTTCGGCGACACGTCCGGGAAAGCATCCACAGGGAGCTTCTTGTAACTATAGTACCCGGAAGCCATCACCAGCACTCCCAGCACGACAATGAGAAGCTGGTTTCTGAGAGCATATTGAATAAGTTTATCAATCATTTATAACTCCTAGTGTTTTTACCAATTAATGAGCGTGTCCCTCTCCACCAAATGAAGCTTTTTCCAGTTCCGATTTCAGCGTGAAGGATCCGCTGCTTACATAAAGCTGGCCTTCTTCGAGGCCGGAAATTATTTCAACATGTGTCCCGTTCTTCCGACCCACCTTGACAGGATCGAGCTCGAAACCATCTGCTGTGCGGACAAACACGAACGTTTCCTCATCCATAGTCATCAGCGCTGTTTTCGGCACCAGCAGGGGAACCATGGTCTCTTCCACCGTAATCATGGCGTTAACGAAAAGTCCCGGGCGCCAAAGACCCTCGGGATTGTTGAGTACGACCCGAGCCGTTGCTGTGCGGGTTTCCTCAAAAAGAATGGGGCTGACAAATGAGATAATACCGTCTGTCTTCAAATTCCCCTGTTTACTTGATATGATGACGGGTTGACCATTGTGGACATAGGGGAGATCCTTCTGGTAAACAGTAAGGCTCACCCAGACAATACTCAGGTCTGCAACAGTAAAAGCTTCTGCATCTTCGGTCAGCGCCTCCCCGAGGGTAGTATGCTTATTGATTACAGTGCCGTCAAAAGGCGCAGTAATTTCATAGCGAGTAAAAGGCACACCCTGATGGAAAGACAAATTGTGCACATATTCTTCAGAAAATCCCAAAGCATGAAGCTTTTGACCTGCTGCTTCAAGTTCAATCCTGGCTTTCGCCAGGGCCTGTTTCGCCTCCAGGTATACCCGCTCGGAGGAAACACTTTGTTTCCATAACCGCTCTTCCCGCTGAAAAGTTGTTTCAGTGAGAGTAACTTGTTCCTTTGCGACCAGAAATACGGACTTCAAGTCCGAAAGTTCACGGCTATCCAGGATGGCCATTACCTCGCCCCTTATTACTCGATCACCTATTTCCTTCCGAACCTTACGTATCACTCCTGCTACTTGTGGAACGATGTGAGCAAGCCGACTTGGATCGGTCGTAACTTCTCCGGGCAGAGAGATTTGCACCTTAAGTTTTCCTGGACCTGCGGCAGCTATTTCGATACCGAAAGCTTCCATTTCTTCTTCACTCAAATGAACTGTTTGGCCTTCTTCGTCCTCGCCATGTTCATCATGTTCCGCCTGCTCGTTTTGAACATTTTCATCATGATCGGTAGTCGAACGACTGCCACCCTCATTCGACTGACAGCCTGCTGCCAAAGCCAGAAAAATTCCAATAAAGGCAATAGTAAAAGGTTGCATCTTTTTTTTCATTTCCATGATTAATCTCCTAATAATTTTATTAATCACTCAGGCAAATTGCCGCCGACCGCACGTTCGAGTGCAGCCAGTGCTGCCCTATGATTGAATAATGCTTGCGCATATTCCACACGGGTATCAGTCAAGGCCCTTTGGGATTCCAATAGTTCAAGATATGTTGCCTTTCCTTCCTGGTAGCTCAAACTGGCAACTTCATAGGCCCTTTCCGCCACTTGCAGAATCCGATCCTTGTATAATTGAACTCGGTCTTCTGCTGCCTTTAAATCCAGAAACGCACTCTCTACCTCCAGAAGCAATTGGTAACGAACTATATTCCTTTCAGCGTCCGCCAAGGCTGTCTCAGCTTTAGCCTGGACTATTTCACCACGCTGTCGGAACATTGCCCAAATTGGCAATTCCATACCAAAAGTCACATGCCAATAATTGTTTCTCTCGATACTACTCCTGATACTCTGACGGAAAACACCAATATTCAAATCGGGAACTATTGACAAAACAGCCACAGATTTGTTGGACTGTGCGGCGGCCAAGTTGAGTTCAGATCCCAGCATATCGGGACGGAGATCAATCGCTAACCTTTTTAGTTTTTCAAGATCAGCCTCTAACGGGCTGGAGGCTAAATCTCCATTCAATTCCATCGGGCTATTAGCCTCGCGAGCCAGCAAGGAGTTCAATGTCGCCCTGAATACTAATAGATCGTTCCTGGCAATTGTCACTCGATTTTCTGCTCGACCGGTTTCTACTTCGGCCCTCAAAACTTCAAGCTCCGGGACATCACCGGCTTCGAAACGCACTTTAGCCTTTTGCAGAAGATCTTGCGCAAATCGCAAATCCCGTTTTTTGTATTCATGGATTTCTTGCGCCAAAAGTACTCGGTCAAAGGCAGTCTTGACCCGGGTTGCTACCTCCAATTTTGTCATCTCAAACACCGCCATCCTAACAGCATCTGAGCGTTTTCTTGCTACCTGGTTTCGTAGCCACCATTTTAGCGGAAACTCGACTCTCTGGCTTATCCCGATATTGCGCTCGCCATACCCAGCAATGTTAGAAACTCCTGGCAACTCTTCATATTCCAGTCTCAATTCCGGATCTGGGAAAGCTCTTGCCTGGATTAACCGGGCCTTGGCGATTTCCCAGTTCTGTCGTGCTGCTGTAACTTCCGGGTTGTTTTCAATCGCAATCCGTATGGCCTCCGACTTTGTGAGTTGATCGGCGCGAACAAGTTCAACACCCAGACCGAGGATCAAAGTACCTGCCATCAGTAAGCCACCAAAATATTGCCCATATAATTGTTTAGGATTCATAACTACACGCTCCCTTGCCCTGAAAAGTGCTAATTCGATACGTAGAACCTGTGTCTTGCACACATGTTTAGAGGGTGCAAGACACACGTATCCAAACTGGCTAAAAAGAATTCTGAGATGTTGAATTGACGCGCTGGAGATTAAATCAGGAGGACAACACTTCGCAGGCAAACGGAGTTGATGCTATATGCTGGACAGGGAGAAAACAAGTTTCTTCTGTAAGTAGTCTCAAGGGGTGAGAGTAAAGATGTAGGATTATCCACAAATTCATACTGAATAATGTGCCTGGCTGCATTTTGGCTTGAAGCGCTAGAAATGTGAGGAGTTTTAACAGACAGAGGTATATCGGTACATATACCGCAGTGATCTATAGTACACGATCCTGTTTTCGTACAAAATTGAGATATAACATCTGGAAAATCTTTGGCACTCATTGCTGAAAGAGATAGCACTCGAAAAGTGCGCTCGATTTCAATGTGGCCATTAGAATTCACACAAAGGACCGAATTCTCGCTGGCAAAGGCTACAAGCAGCAAGTAAATCAGCAAGCTAAGACTTGAAATAATATGTATGGAGCCTTTTAGCAACCTTGAAAGTTCTCATTTTGAGTACAATAAAATTTCCTACGTGTTGGCGATAATAATAAGTCTATCCACAAAAGTCAAACGGGCATTAAGATGAAACAGAAATAAGTTCTTTCTTTCAAACAGCATCCAATGGAAAACATCGCTATGACAAGATAGAGTTAGGAGTAAGCTGTAAAATTCAAAGATATTTGATTGCAATTAATAAGTGCTCAACTCTTTGAATATTACTCCGGAAGAATTAGAGGAATTAAGTACACTATCGCATATTTCCCTTGTGAATAGGAAGTGGGCGTGCATATGGGTATAAAAATCTTGAGACGGACAGCAGCAATATAAATGGAAATCTCGCTCTTGGTGACTCGACATTGGGGGCAGGTCACCACGTAACTCATTGATAAATATGGTGGGCACTACTGGATTCGAACCAGTGACCTCCTGCTTGTAAGGCAGGCGCTCTAACCATCTGAGCTAAGCGCCCACTGCCCGGCTAGATGATAATCGCCAGGGGCACCAGAATGCAGTAACCCACCACCAGGCAAATGGGAGCGAACGTAATCGAACCCATGCCCAGAGCGATATGCCCGATCACGATCACCACCAGGGCGATCACGAACAGCAGCAGATTTTTCTGGCTGAAAGCGCGGGATAAATCAGTTGTGGCAGCCTGCGCCTGAGTTGCCCGACCTCTGTCCTTTTTCCTTTTTTCCGCCATGACTCGTCTGCCGGTTAAGTTAATTCAGGTTTCGCGGGCTGTTTAATTTACACTCCCGCCCCTGTCAGTCAAGCATCATTGGAAAATCCAGCTTACCCGGGTTTGACGACGGCCAGATATTCCGAGATGTGATGGTCGTATTCGCTGGTGCGACGGAAGACAGCCCGGGCCAGCTCGTAGCGCAGTTTCAGGTCCAGGGCACCGCTGTTGGCCCGCAACTGCCCGGTAACCTCTGCGTACTGCTGAGGCGATGTCACCACGGCGACCGCGGAGAAATTTTTAGCCGCGCTACGCAGCATTGTCGGACCGCCGATATCGATCTGCTCGACGGCTTCCTCGAGAGTCACTCCCTGACGCGCCACGGTCTGCTCGAACGGGTACAGGTTGACCACCACCATGTCGATCAACTCGACATTCAGCTCACGACACTGGCGCATATGGTCATCCAGGTCGCGACGGGCCAGCAGAGCGCCGTGAACTTTAGGATGGAGGGTTTTGACCCGCCCGTCCAGCATCTCGGGATGGCCGGTGTACTGGTCGACACTGCGAATCTCGATCCCGGCTTCCGACAGGTGGCGGGCGGTTCCTCCCGTCGACAGTATTTCGGCGCCGAACTCTTTCAGCGTCCCGGCCAGCTCGACAACACCGCTCTTATCGCTGACACTAATCAGCGCCCGCTTGATCTTGATCTTGTTCATGTTATATCCTAAATCGATATAATTTTGTGAGTTATTAATTCTTGGACCTTGAAATTATGAAAACAGCATCTTCGGAAAATTCGACCTGTTCACCGACAACTAAATCCTCAAATCCTTCCTCTGAAGTATATTTTGAAAGATTAAGAATTTCTCCTATTATTAAGCCGCTGGACTGTATATTAATTGATCGTATCTTAATTTCCGCCTCTTTATATCTTACGGTGACAATATCATTCTGCTGAATCGGTAATTTTAGATATGTAATATCAGGTCCATCTCCACACCATAGAATATTCTTTTCTCTTTCTGTAAAATTTGGGTGTTTCATGTTTTACTCCTCTCTTAATTTCACCCGGCCTTCAACAACCTCCACCCGGCCGCTGGCGATCAGTCCGACTACTTCCGGCAGCAATTCGTGTTCCTTTTCGAGTACGCGGGCGGCCAGTTCCTCAGGCGTGTCCTCGTGGAAAACAGGTACTGCGCTCTGGGCGATAATCGGTCCCCGGTCGTACTCCTCGTTGATGAAATGCACCGTGGGTCCGGAGAGTTTCGCCCCGGATGCGATGACCGCCTCGTGCACGCGACGGCCGTACATCCCGCGGCCCCCGAACGATGGCAGCAGCGCCGGATGGATGTTGATCATCCTGTTGCTGTAAACGGCCACCACGTTGGGAGGAACCATCTTGAGATAGCCGGCCAGCACGACCAGCCCCACCCCTCTCTCTTCGAACAGTTCGAGAAGCCTGCGGCCGAAACCTTCCTGGCTGTCGAAATCCGCCGGGGGCACAATCTCGGTGGCAACTCCGGCTTTCGTTGCGCGATCCAGCGAGCCGGCTCCCGGCCGGTCGGTAACCACCAGCACCACGCGGGCATGGGCGGATGAACTGTTCCGGTCGGGGAACCGGTCCAGCAGCTTCTGAAGGTTGGTGCCGCCGCCGCTTGCCATCACGGCCACCCTCAGTTTCTGCGTTTCGCCTGCATCGGACATCCAGTTAACCCGCAAGATCAAATAATTATGGAACCTAAGGAGCAGATAATTCCTGCTGAGGCGCTCAAGCCACCCAACCAGCACGGAACGGCTCTACCGGCCTGCCGTCGCTTGTGGTAAGCAGCTCTGCTTCCGGATCCCAATGCATCCGGCGTCCCAGCAGATAGCTGGCTGTGGCCATATGCATGGTGATCGCCTCCTGAAAACCATCCCCGATATGGCACAACGTATCCGGATCGTTTGCCCGGATATGCTCGATCCAGTTTTTGTGGTGCAGGTAGGTGGTACTGACCCTGCGCCCTTCCTTGAAAGTATAGAGCAGGCCTTTCGACAGGCTCCAGCTCGATGTAGCCGATGTTATCGCCTCGACCCCCTTGCCTCCCACATTGCGATAGGTAATCATCGGCTTGTCCGGCTGAACCCTGCCACTTTCCAGCCACTCGGCATAGCGGGTGCTGCGGGGGTCGGCGTAGATATTAACTCCATCGTCGAATTCCATCGTGGCCTCACTGCCCAGATAAATCTGGTCGCGACTGCACGAATTACCCAGAGTGGCATTGTAAACCACTGTCAGACCCCTGTCAGGCCACTCATAGGTGACCTGGAAAACATCCGGCCACTCACGCTGGAGCAGAGGCACGTCCGGCCTTACCCTGGCTCCAGCCGGCACCGGCTCGTCCGTACCCAGCGGCTCGCCGTGCTCATCGACCACGGCCTGGTACTGTTTATAGTGGTAAATCCCTCCCGAAGCGGTAGCCGAAAAGGGAATCCCCAGTTGCATGATCATGTTGATCAGGTCCATCTCGTGAGAAAGCAACTGTCCGGCAAGACCAGTACTGTAATCCTTGAAACATGTCCAGTTGAAAAAGCGGTTGGGATCGTAGGGCCGGTATTCCCGATTGGATAGATACTGCTCCCAGTCCAAGTTGCGCGCGCCGGAAGAGGCGCTTTGCGGGCCGTGACTCCTGGGAACGTCACGGAACCAGGCCCCGTTGTTCGAATTACGGTTCGTGTAGCATTGGATCAGCGTAATATCTCCGAGCATTCCCCTGGCCACCACATCCATTGCCGAATCGTACTCCACGCTGTTGCGGTTCTGATGGCCAAGCTGGAATACGATCCCGGCTTTTTTTACCGCATCGCGTAACTCGTAAGCCTCCGGGATATTCTGGGTCATACACTTCTCTACGTAGACATGTTTGCCGGCCTCGGCCGCTGCCCTGGCAATCGGCGCGTGCCAATGATCGTCAGTTGCGATCACCACGGCATCCACGTCACTTTCCGACAACAGTTCCTGGTGAGTGCGATAAGATTTGGCCGTTCCACCCGAAGCACGAACAGCGTAGTCCACGTTAGGCTGATACAAGTCACAGACAGCCGTGCAACGAACGTTGAGCGATTCCCTGCTTTCGAGTTCCAGCTTCAGCTCGGCACTCAGCTCTTCGGGCGGGAAGAAACCCAGGTCGTGGAGATGGTCTTTACCCCTGCTGCCCACGCCAATAAAGCCGATGTTGATCGTATCGTTCGCGCTCTGATAGGAGGCGAGTTTCTTATATTTACGCTCCATAAAGGGATGAGATTTCGCCGGACCGCCTGCTTGATCAAGGATAATCTCCCGCTTGCTTTGATCATCTCGCCCCTTCCGGAAAGCAGAATATGCAAAAGCCCCCAGCACGGGAGTACCGGCGGCCGCTTTAAGGAATTCCCGGCGGTCAGGAAATTTATCCATCTCATTTACCTTTCGGTCATCGATTGAACTCTCACCACTAAACCTTAGCTCACAAAAAGTGATCCCCTGAAGCCGGTTGTACGGCTTCAGGGGAGCACCCGGCTTTTTCGCGCACAATCTGGAACCATGCCGCCGCAGTGTTAAGTAATCGGGAATGACGACACAACCGCCCACCGTGTTGCGGCTTATCTAACGGCCGCCCTCAGCTCAACGCCGGAATCGACGGCTCGTGTTCGAACTCGACCTCGTCGGTTTCCGCATTCCAGTTGATCCGTGTCCCGTTCAGCAGGGCATATGTCGCCATGTGGGCCGTAATCGCCTCCTGGAACCCGTCGTCGATATCGCACATCGTCTCGTGATTATTATCGCGGATATGGTCGATCCAGTCCTTGATATGCAGGTGGGTGGTATTGACCAGCCTGCCGCCGCGGTAGGTGTAGAGCAGACCCTTGGCCACGGTCCACTGGGCGGTGGCGGCGGTAATCGCCTCGATACCCTTGCCGGCCACATTGCGGAAAGAGATCATCGGTTCATCGGGCTTTACCTTGCCGCTGTCGAGCCATTTGCGGTATTTCCCGCTGCGGCGGTCGGCGTAGACGTCCACGCCGTTGGTCAGGTCCATCGTCGCCTCGCTGCCCAGGTAGATCTGGCCGCGGCCCCAGCTGTTGCCCAGGGTGGCATTGTAGACCACTGTCAGGTCGTGGCCCTTCCACTCATAGACCACCTGGTACACATCGGGCACCTCACGGCACAGCACGGGAACGTCGGACCTGGGTAGCGCGCCGTCGGGGACCGGCACGTCGCTGCTCAGCGGCTCGCCCTCGGCGGTCATCAGCGTGGTGTACTCCTTGTGATGGTACACACCGCCGGATGCGGTGGCGCTGGAGGGGATCCCCAGGTTCATCACCATGTTGATCACGTCGAGTTCATGGGTCAGCAGATCGCCGGAGAGCCCGGTGCCGTAGTCCCAGAAACAGCGCCAGCGGAAAAAGCGGTTGGGATCGTAGGGCCGCTGCACGGTGTTCGATACGTATTGATCCCAATCCACGTTGCGCGCGCCGGAGGAGGCGCTCATCGGTCCGTGCTCCTTGGGGATGCCGTAGACCCAGGCGCCGCTGCGGCTGTTGCGGTTGGTGAAGCACTGGATCAGACTGACATGGCCCAGCATGCCCTTGTCGATCACTTCCATCGCTGAATCGTAGCGGTTGCTGTTACGGTTCTGGTGGCCCAGCTGGAAGACGACGCCGTTTTTCTTGACCGCATCGCGGACCGCGTAGGCTTCCGGAATCGTTTTAGTCATGCACTTTTCGCAGTAAACATGCTTGCCCGCATTGGCCGCGGCGATTGTCACCGGTGCGTGGACGTGGTCGCTGGTGGCGCAGATCACCGCGTCCACGTCGCTGTCGGCCATCAGTTCCTCGTAAGTCTTGTACACTTTCGCCGTGCCGCCGGAGGCTTCGACCGCCCATTCAATATTCGGGGTGTGCAGGTCGCAGACCGCGGTGAGCCGGACGTTCAGGTCCTCGGCGCCATCCAGCCCGCGGGCGCCTTCCTCGCTGGGCGGATGGAACCCGGCCGCACGCAGCAGGCTCTTGCCCCGGCCGCCGCAGCCGACAATCGCGAGATTCAGCGTATCGTTGGCGCTGGCTTTGCGCTGGTAATTGCGCTTGAGCACGTTCGGGTTGGTTCCGGCCGTTTCCTTGCCGATCGAGAGGATTTCTTCCCGGGCCAGTGTATCGCGTTGTTTTTTATCGTAAAGCGAGAGTCCGAAAGCGCCGAGCACTGGGGTGGTGGCGGCCGCTTTCAGGAAGTCCCTCCTGTTTACGCCGGATCTTCTATCATTGTCAGCCATCTTTGGTTACTCCTCGCAGCAACAAGCTTCATCCCGCTTGATGAAGCTCATGGTCGATTTTAACGTAGGAATCCCGCTTCGATCCCGGCTCACCGCCGGGATAAGATCCGGTCAAATCCCCAAACAATGCCGGACGGGAAAACCAGCAGCACAATAACCGCCGCCAGTTCGACCAGGTTCTTGTTCACTATCATGTAACTGCCCTCGCCCGGCAGGAACTGCACGCCCACCCAGGGAGGATTCGACAGGTAGAACATCAGCAGGAACGCTCCGGCGACAACCAGTCCGGTCCTGGTGAACAGACCCAGGATCAGAGCGATCCCGGTTAATGTCAGGCCCCAGGCCATCACGCCATCCACCACGGCCACCATCGACGGCGAACCGGCCAACGATTCGAAGATCGGCCCGAACGGTCCGGGCGCCGCTCTGAGGTACCCCGCCGCCGACCAGGCCTCGGAACTCAGCTTGACATAGCCCTCGTAGAGGAAATGCCAGCCGATCACAACCCGGAGAAAGGCGAGGAATAATTTTTGCGCACCTGAGTATTTCCTCAGAGTTTCGCTCAACCCGCTTTCATGTGCCACTGAACGTACCCCTGTCTGATTGTGGAAAGAAAGAAAAATGCAGCGTTATCTTCTTAACAACACGACACTTACCCGTCCCGGGATGCTGTAGCCGGGAAAACCAAGTATTAAACTAACCAGGCTGAAGTTCTCTAGCAAGGAATTTCTCAATTTATTGACGACCCGGCTGAAACGTAAGTTGCTTGGTATTAGTAGTTTGAGTGCTGACCGCAGGCCGGGGCGTTAGCTTGACATCAGCTCCGGCGGCGGATATAATGTGCGGGTGATACGGTTTCCCCGCCTTTGCAGACGCCGGTTTCCTGAAAAGCAGACTTCATTATCCACTCAGGAGCATCAGTTGACAACCAGCCGCAGCCCCATATACCTGACAGCCGCCTGCTGTTCGGGATATCTGGTGATGGGGCTGGTTTTTTCGCTGATCGGCGTGGGTCTGGAATCGTTCGCGGTCCAGATCGGATCGAGCGTTGCCAGGGTGGGCAGCCTGTTTTTTCTGTTCATGGGCGGGGCTACTTTCCTGATGCTTTTCGCGGTCGGCCCGCTGATCGACAGGTTCGGCCAGCGTCCGGTGCTGATGGCCGGCGGGCTTGTGTGCGCTTTGAGCATGTGGCTGCTGGTGCACGCTGAATCCCTGCTGTCCGCCTGCGCGCTGATGTTTTTTCTGGGAGCCGGTTCCGCCGGACTCAACGGCGGAGTCAACACGCTGATTAACCACCTCCACCGCGACAATCCTGAGCGGATGCTCAATGTCGGCAACCTGTTTTTCGGCGTGGGCGCGGTGCTGATGCCGCTCACAGGCAGCTGGCTGATCGGCGGGGCAGGACTTGGCGCGCTGCTCATGTTCGCCGCTTGCGGCTGCCTGCTGCCGGTGGTGATGTTCGCCGCGGCGCGGTTTCCGGACGATGTCGGCGTGGAGGATTTCCGGCTGGCCGACGCCGGCAAGGCAGTCAGCGATCCGCTGGTGGTCCTGTTCTGCGTCCTGATCTTTCTCTACGTGGGCCTCGAAGCCAGTATGGGAATCTGGAGCAGGCCGGTGGTGGCGGACGCCTGGGGGCTCAAGGCCCCGCTCGACCAGTTGCTGCTGGCCGGTTACTGGGGCTCGTTGATGACCGGCCGCCTGTTGGCCGGAACGTTATTTCATAAAATTCCCGGGCGCAAGCTGGTGCTGCGCTGTTCGATCGGCGCCGTGATCGGCCTGACCATGTTCGCCATGGCCGACTCTCTGTGGGTGGCCGCGTTCGCGCTCTGGTTTTCCGGCCTGTGCTTCGCGCCGGTGTTCCCCACCAGCCTGGGCAGCGCCGGCCGGGTTTTCCGACGCTATACCGGGACTATTTTCTCGATGATTATCGCCTGCAGCGTGCTGGGGGGCGTATCGATCGCAGGGCTGGTGGGCTCGTTCGCCGGAGCGGGTTCGATGCGGGCCGGTCTCTTTGTTGTGGCGGGATGTGCCCTGGCGATGTTATTAATACAGGTAACTATCAGCCGCCGTGTCGAACTGCGGCTCGGCGAGGCTGCAGCTGCGGCCAATGCAAATTCAACCACACACTTGCTGGAAAGATACCAGTAAATTCTTTTTCAACATGTCAACCGAGGGAGGGCGCCATGAGGATTATCAGCCGCAGGAGTTTTATCAGATCGGCGATGGCCGCCGGGGGTGCGGCGGCGATCAGCCCCGTGTTCTCGATGGCCCAGCAGATGAAGAAATATGATTTCAAGATTTCGCTGGCCGCCTGGTCGCTTCGGCCCTGGTTCGACAAGACCTGGACCAATCTGGACCTGCCGCGGATCGTGCGTGAGGATTTCAATCTCGACGGCCTGGAGTTCGTCAACAGCTTTTTCACCCTGCCGCGCTACAACTACCTCAACGATCTCAAGAAACGCGCCGACGACTACGGGGTCACGCTGGTGCTGATCATGTGCGATGATGACGGCGATATGTCGCACAACGAGAAGAGCGAGCGCGAGATAGCGGTCCGTCTGCACCACAAATGGATCGACTGCGCCTGGTTCCTGGGCTGCCACGCTATCCGGGGCAACGCCCGCACGCGGACGCCCGGTACCGACGAGGAACGGGTGAAGCGCTGCGCCGAGAGCTACCACTCCCTCTGCGAGTACGCAGACCAGGCGGGGATCAACGTGACCGTGGAAAACCACGGCGGGTTCAGCTCCGATCCGGTCCACCTGGTTTCGCTGGCCAAACAGGTCGACCATCCACGTTTCGGCCTCCTGCCGGACTACGGTAATTTCGACAAGAGCGTGGACAGGTACGAGGCGCTCGAGATGACCATGCCCTACGCCAAGGCGGTGAGTGTCAAATGCCGCGATTTCGACGAGAACGGCCACCACGAAGCCTGGGACCTGGACCGGATGGTCAAGATCACGTTCGACTCCGGCTACCGCGGGTTCATGGGTATCGAGGCCGGCAGCAGGAACATGCGCCACTGGGATAATGTCCGCGCCTGCCGCGATCTCATGCTCAAGTATAAAGCCTGATATTCAGCCGATACGGGGGCGGGCCAGCCCGCTCCGCCCCCGCTCCACCATTCTTCCCCGGCCGGAACTCTTCCATGAATACAATCCCGCCTCAGCAGGATTCCGCCGGCCAGTCGATCAGCCCCGGCGCGCTGGCGATCTACGCCCTCTTTTTCCTGTCGGGCTTCTGCGGCCTGGTGTACGAAATTATCTGGATGCGGCGTTTCGCGGTCGGTTTCGGCAATACGACCTATGCGATCACGGTCGTGCTGGCGGCGTTCATGGCCGGTCTGGCCGCCGGCAGCAAGCTGTTCGGCCGGCTGGCCGACAGCCCCCGGCGGACGAATTCCCTGCTGACATATTACGGCTGGATGGAAATCGCGATCGGTGTCTACTGCCTGGCCTTCGACAGCCTGCTGGGAGTCCAGCGCTCGCTGATGCTCCTTGCCTACGGGGCTGTCGACCCGACCGGCGTGCTGAGCCTGCTGATCAAGTTCCTCATCTCCGCCCTGCTGCTGATCGTGCCCACGCTGCTGATGGGCGGCACGCTGCCGGTGCTGATCAAAGCGCTCAGCCGCCGTCTGCCGGAGGTGGGCAAGGTTACCGGGCGGCTGTATTTTATCAACTGCACCGGCGCGGTTGCCGGTACGCTGGCCGCCGCGTTCTGGATGATTCCATCCCTGGGACTGCCGTTCTCCACCGCCGTCGCCGCCGCGATCAATATCCTGGTGGGCCTGGCGGCCCTGGGAATGCGCGGCCGCCTGGACGAACCGGTCTACGGCGAGGCGCTGGCTGCATCCACCAGTGCAGACACACCGCCAGGCGAGCCGCTCTCCGGCCGCGTTATTACGCTGGCGCTGGCCGGGATATTCGTCAGCGGGTTCACGGCGATGGTTTACGAGATCAGCTGGACCCGGATCCTGTCGATGGTGCTGGGCAGCAGCACCTATTCGTTCGCGCTGATGCTGGCGGCGTTTATTACCGGTATCGCTCTGGGCGGGCTGCTGATCAGCGCGTTCATGGACCGGATAGCCAACCCGGCGCGCGCGTTCGCCGTGCTGCAGGGAGTTGTCGCGCTGTCGGTACTGGCGATGCTGCCGCTGTACAGCCGTCTGCCCCTGTTCTTCCTCACAGTGCGCGAGCTGATCGCTTTCAGCTACGAAACCCACGAAGCGTTCAAATTCCTGGTCTGCCTGCTGGTGATGATCGTGCCGGCGACCGCGTTCGGGATGGGCTTTCCGCTGGTGGCCAGGCTGGCCGCCGACAGGATGAGCGAGGTGGCGGGCAAGGTGGGCGGTGTGTACGCGCTGAACACGCTGGGTAATATCGGCGGCAGCGTGCTCTGCGGCCTGGCGATGATCCCGCTGCTGGGGATCAAGCTCACGATCGAAATTGCCGTGCTGCTGAATCTGGCCACCTGCCTGTCGATCCTGGCTGCGCTGGGCGGCAGGCGGCGACTGGCGGTGGTTTCGTATGCACTCAGCGCCGGAGCGGTGCTGGTCTATTTTCTGCTGGCTCCCGGCTGGGACCGTCACCTGCTCACCGGCGGAGCGTTCCGCTATCACTCGGTAAGCCCGGGCGCCACCGCCGAGAATTTCTACCGCAGCGCCCACGAGCGCGAGTTTGTCTACTACCGCGAGGGGATCAGCACCACGGTCAGCGTGGAGCGGGACGGCGAGGCGCTGATGCTGCGGGTCAACGGCAAGGTGGACGCCTCCAACGAATTCGACATGAGCACCCAGTACCTGCTGGCCCACCTGCCGATGCTGCTCCACCCCGATCCGTCGCGCATCCTCGTAATCGGCGCGGGCAGCGGCGCCACCTGCGGAGCGGCGTTGTCTCATCAGAGTCTCGAAAGGCTCGTGTGTGTCGAGATCAGCCCCGGAGTGGCCGAGGCCAGCCGTTATTTCGATGCTATCAACCACCGCTACTGGGAAGACCCGCGGGTGGAGCTAGTGATTGACGACGGCCGTAATTTCCTGTTCCGCGACGACAGCCCCTGGGACGTGATCACCAGCGAGCCGTCCAACCCCTGGATCGCCGGGATCGGCAACCTCTACACCGAGCAGTTCTACGCCGACTGCGCGCGCCGCCTGGCTCCGGGCGGACTGATCTGCCAGTGGATCCATCTCTACGAGATGGACGAGATCGTGCTTAAAACGATCCTGACCACGTTCACCCGCACGTTCCCCCACGCGGTGGCGTTCAGTTCGGTGGAAAACAGCGACCTGCTGCTGATCGGCTCGGCCCGGCCCCTGGAGACGGATTTCGAGGCGATCAGCCGCAGGATGGGCCAGCCGGAAGTGGCCGAAGACCTGAAGCGCATCGGGATCAGCAGCCTGTTCACCCTGCTTGCCACCCAGGTGTTCAACGAGCGCGGAATGCGCCGCTGGTCGGGGATTGCTCCGGTGAACTCCGATGACTTCCCGATAGTCGAATACAGCGCGCCTCGGGGTTTTTTCTACGCCAGTCACGTGGAGCTGCCAAGCGAGTACCGCCTGGCGGGAGCCGATAATCTGCTGGCGCGCTACCTGGCGGGACACCGGGCCACGGCCGACGAGCTGGTGGAAACCGCCCGCTACCAGATGGTGTCCTCCGGGATGACCTACCTGGTGTTCTCCACCCTGGCCGATGCGCTGGAGCGAGAGCCGGACCATCGCGAAGGACTGGCGCTGAAAGTGGAGCTGCTGACCGAGCGCAGGAAGTACGCCGAGGCTGTCCAGGTGCTGGAGCGCTACCGCGCGGTTGAGAGCGACGAGAAAAAGCTGCTGGAAATGGAGTTCCCGCTGGCGACCGCCCTGGCCCAGCGTCACAGCGCCTCTCTGCTGGACAAGCCCGATTTCTCCCGGGCGCTCGAGATCAAGCGCAGGCTGATCGAACTGGAGCCCTCGCGCGGTATTCATTATTACGGGCTTGGGGAGACTTTCAGGAGCGCCCGCCAGTGGAGCAGCGCGGCCGCGGCGTTCGAGACGGCCCTGGAGAATGACGCCGGAACCGAAGAGAGCGGACTGCCCGAGGTGCCGCTGGTGCTGCACCGGATCGGCGAGTGCTGGATCTCGGCCGGGCAGTTGGATCGGGCCGAAGCCGTATATGTCCGTCTGCTGCGGGAATATCCCGCTAATCCGCTTTGGGCCTCCATGCTGCAGCTTATCGCCTATCAGCGGCTGTTGGAGGAACCCGGGACCCCCGACCCCGAAAGGATCAGGCAGTTGTTCGGCAACTGAGTCGGCAGGGGGTGAGGCCGGATGCAATGCAAAAAGCCGGATTCCTTTCAGATTGCATCCGCTAATTTTGCAAATCCCGGCTCTGATTTTCTTACGCATCGCTAACTAACTGATATTTCTTTGGTTACAAATCGGCGAAATTGTGGCACGATACCTGCCTTTCTTGTGAGCCGTCTCGATGTCCTTTCTCTCTCCAACCACCTTTGAAAGGAGCTACTCAGATGAGAGGGCTACGCAACGCCAAGGGTTTCACCCTTATCGAGCTGTTGATTGTCGTGGTCATTATCGGTATCCTGGCCACAGTGTTGATCAGCCGGTTCGCCGGCGCCAAGGATTCAGCCTACATCGCCCACGCCAACACGATGGCTGAAGCTGTCAAAACCGCCGCGATAGCCTACAGCGTGTCGCGTATCGACGGCGCCGCGGCGACCACGATCGCCGACCTGCAGAAGATCGACTCCGATATCGCCGCCGACGTCAACGACATGTTACTGACCATCGCCGGTACGGTCCTGACGATCGATCACCAGGCGATCACCGAAAGCAGAAAAGCATCGGTGACCCTGGTAACGGGAATAGTCACTACGGCCTCGATGGTCGAATAGTTTTGCCCTCGACACACGCTTGAAAGGCCGCGGCGATTCGTTGCCTGCGGCCTTTCAGTATCTGGATGCCTCTCATCGGACCCGGCGCAAAATACAGCGCCGGGTCCGATGATTTAACACAAACGCAAATATATCAGTTGTAAGAAGTGAAGGCATGATCGGCGCAAAGTGAAACCGAGCGAAGAAAGCCTAACAATCAGACCGTCTCACGGGGGGGCGCAAGAGGAGACCATGCTCCCGTCAGCACGATCAACACGGGGTATTACCCTGATCGAACTGATGATCGTCATGACCATGCTGGCGATCGTCATTACCGTGGGTGCGCCGAGTTTCGGCGGTTTCATCAAGGAAGGGCGGCTCAAGTCCGGCATGCGGGCGGTTGCTGTCTCGATCCAGACCGCCCGCCTCAAGGCAATCAATTCCAACCGCCGGGCCTATCTCGATTTCGCCCCCGGTTCGCTTACTCCCGCCGACAGTTTCTACACGATCTGGCTGGATGTCGACGGCGACCTGAGCTACGATGACGGCGAGGCCGACAGCAGCGGCCTGGCAATGCCGGAGACTAAAAGCGGAATCAGCGGGTTCAGGCTTCCCCGGGGAGTCAATTTCGGAATCAGCGGAGTTGCTACCGGGCCCGACGGGATGGCGATAGCCGCGGACGGAGTCAATTTCGGCGGCAACGACGATGTCAGTTTCAACGGTCGCGGCGAGGCCTCCTCGGCCGGAGTAGTCTATATCACCGGCGAGAACGGCAGTATCTATTCCGTGACGGTTACCTCGCTGGGAGCGGTGCGCACCTGGCGCTGGGAGGACAACCAGTGGAAATAAAAAGTATCCTTAACGACCGCCGGGGGTTCTCCCTCGTGGAGATAACGCTCGCGATGGTAATCGGCTCAATCGGCCTGCTGGCCCTGGCCGGCATCCTGGCCTACACCATGAAGAGCAACCGCATGGCCACCGACATCTCGATCGCCACCTCGCTGTGCCGTCAGAAAATAGAACGGATCAAGCTCACCGAGTACAACTACGTTGTCGATGAGACTGAGACAGGGCTCGACGCCAGCGGCGCCAGTATCGAAGGCGAGGAAGGCAAGTATATCCGGGTCACCGAGGTGGTAGCCGACGAAGCCGCGATCAACACTAAAACCATCACGGTCACTGTCTATTACGGCGGAAACACCGAAAATGAAGCCAAACGGGCTCAGATCAAAACGATTATTTATCCCTGAGCTCCGCAGAGCGGAGGCGGCAAGATGAGAACAGCCCCATGGAAAGGCACCGGCGGGTTCAGCCTGGTGGAGATGTTGATCGGGCTGACGATCACGATGATCATGGTCGGAGCTTTTATCAACCTGTTGATCAACCAGAATAAGGGCTACTCCAGCGAAAGCCTGCGCCAGGAGATGAATATCACCGGCCGCGTGGCCATGGACGAAATCCACCGCGAGGCGATGAACGCCGGCACCGGACTGCCCGGCCTGTTCCCCTCGATTCAGATCCGCGACGGGGGCAGCACGGAGCCGGACACGATCACGTTTATCTACGTGCCCCAGACCAATATTTTTCTCGAGTTCTCCACCAGTCCACCGCCCAACGCCAACGCCAACTCGATGAAGTTCAGCGCCTCATCCGACGACGACTCGCTGATAGTCGGCGAGCACCTGATAATCTACGACGAATCCTCGTTCAACATCATCGAGATTACCAGTATTAACACTTCCTCGCATACCGCCGTTTTCATACCGCCTGCGGGTGTCAACACCCCCGACGGCCTCGCCAAAGCCTATGACCCGGCCACCACGGTCATTACAAGAGTAAGCGTCTCATCCATAACGGTGGACAAAACCGACGCCGATCACCCGTCGCTGATCAAATTCAAGGGCAGTACAATTCTCGGCGAAGTTGCCTACGACATTGAAAACCTCCAGGTTGTTATTTACTTCGAGGACGGCGACACGGCCAGCGTGGCCGACACAACCGACGGGGACAGTACGAACGACCCGATGGATCTGGTCGCTGTGGAGGTGACCGCCACGGCGCGATCGAGCCGGCCCGACACGGAACGCAATCAGGTAGGCGACCACTACTGGCGTCAGAAGTTCACCGCGATGGTGGCGCCGCGTAACCTGATCTACTGAGCACTCTTCGGGGGGGGGCCATCCCTAGGAGCGCAACAATGGGAGTTCTTCGCAGGACTATCACCAGCCAGCGCGGGGTCGCGCTGGTGACGATGCTGCTGCTGTTGAGCGCGCTGACAATCCTGTCCGTCGGATATATCTATGTCAGCTCGATAGATACCCAGTTGGCAGGCAACATGTATCAGAACAGCCGCGCGTTCTACGCCGCCGAGGCCGGCGTGGAGAAAGCGCTGTCGAATATCCAGAGCCTGCTCGACGGTTCCGGGGCGATGACGGACGACGATCTGGCCGCGATCCTGCCCCCCGATATCGACGATTTCAGCTGGGAGGAGTTCAGTGTCGTCCGGGCCGATTCCAGTTTCGTGGACACTGTCACCACCGGACCCTACCAGGGGATGGTCTCTGTCAACCAGCCGATCACGATCACCTCAAGGGTGCTCGGGCCCAGAAACAGCCGCTACCACATCGTCGTGGAAGTGGAGGGTATCCAGATCCCGGTGTTCCAGTTCGGCGTGTTCTACAACGACAGCCTGGAAATCCACAACGGCCCCGTCATGGACTTTATCGGCCGAATCCACACCAACAGCGACCTGTTCCTGGGCACCAACTCCACCACCTGGTTCCACAAAATGATCACTATCGCCGGTGACCTCTACCGCTTCCGGATCTGGAACGGCGAGACTTTCGGCGGTTCGCTGATGATCTCCGATCCCGACAGCAATTTCGTGGCCCTGACCTACGACAGCCAGACTTACGCAGGTAACGACGAGGGGTTCGTCACCCAGACCACCGCCGATTTCAACGGCCGGCTGCGTACCCGCGCCCACAATATCACTCCCCTGGGCATGCCGATCGCCGCCGGGCTGGACCCGATCGAGATTATCCAGCGGCGCATCGGCGGAGATGACGCCAGCCTGGTTTCCGAACGGCTTGACTGGAAAGCCGATACCCGGATTTACGCGGATCCCTCGCTGAGCACGGTTTCGATCATGAACAACGACGGCAATCCCAAGGTGCTGGCTGATCCCTCGGCCGTTTACGCCAGTTACGACGCTTTCTACGACGACCGCGAGGGCGAGTGGACCGACCTGATGATTATCGATGTGTCCAAGCTGACCGCCGCCGACCTCGGCGACGGGGTAATCTACGTCTCGATCGAAGAGGATCCCGGGCGGCACAAAGGCATTAAGCTGATTAACGCCGGCTCCCTGCCGGCGCCGATGACGGTGGCCAGCGATAACGCGATCTACATCCAGGGCGATTACAACACGACTTCCTGGCAGCCCTCGGCCATAATGGGCGATGCGGTCATCCTGCTGAGCAACAGTTGGGTGGATGCCGACAACGCCAACGTCAGCGCCAACACCCAAGTGGCGTCCAGCACCACCTACTACCTGGCGATGATTTCCGGCGATACTCCGAACGCGAGTGCCTACAACGGAGGGCTGGAGAATTTCCCGCGCTTCCTGGAGAACTGGAGCGGGCAGACCGCTACAATCTACGGCTCGATGGTCAACCTGTTCCTGAGTGAAAACGCCGTCGGCCAGTGGAGCTACGGCGACCCGGTTTACCGGGCCCCCACCCGGGACTGGTGGTTCGAGGTCCGCTTTCTGGACTTCAACAACCTTCCGCCGGGGACCCCGTCGGTGGGAACCGTGCTCAGGATCGCCTTCCGCCAGGAGTTTTTCCTCTGAAGCCTGGAGAGACTCATCGTAAAAAAAGCCGTCCGGGATAACCCGGACAGCTTTTTTTACGGTGATATGAACAAGAAATACGCTTTTGCCGATAAAATCATGGCTAGAAACTGTACCCCAGCGAAACCCGGTGTGTCTGCTCCAGGTCGCGATGGCCCACCCAGGCGTAGTCGGCGGCCAGTCCGCGCAGGATGAACCCGGCCCCGAACGAGGGGTTGTTCTCATCGAGGCCGCCCCGCAGGAACATCCTCTCGTACATTGAATACTCGGCTCCCAGATGCAACAGGCTCATCAGGTAGCGGCTGTCGCTGCGGTAGTTTCTGCGGCGACTTTCCAGCGGCACCGAGATTTCCACCGCCGGGCGCAGCAGGCCTCCCGGGATACGGACTCCCTCGGCCAGCGCGACCCCGCCGGAGAGCCACGGCTTGATATACTCCCGCTTGCCGGTGGAAAATGCGAGAAACGATGTGGTCACATCCCTGGCCGACAGGCTCCACAACAGGGAGACTCCGCGGAATTCGGCGGCAAACACCGCGCCGATATCGAAGCCGAACCCCGTGGCGGTAACATCGAGATAGCGCTCGTGGAGCAGCTTGAAGTTGGCACCGATATGGTGCCGCTCGCCCAGTTTTCTGCCCAGACCGGCGATCAGGGCGAAATCGTTCTTGCTCACGTAACGCTCGATCACAGGCCGGTTGTCCTCACCCGGCGGCCTGTCCGGGTCGGGCAGCCCGGTGACCGGGATCCCGCCCACTCCCAGATGAATCAGCCCCAGCGCAACTGTCAGAGGAGTCTCCCTCTGCTCCAGCCTGCGCGAGTAGCCGACGAAATTATAGCTGACCTCGCCGCCGAACCGCTCGCTGTGCATGAACACAAAACTGTGCGGCCGCTCGCCCTCGGTGCGCGACAAGCCTGCCGGGTTCCAGTAGAGCGCCTCCGGTCCGGTCGCCAGGGTATGGAACGCGCTGCCCATCCCCAGCCCCCGCGCCCCGACCCCGATACTGAACGGTTCACCGGCATACTTGCTCTGGGCAAACAGTGGCTGAGCCGCTGCCAGCAGGCAGCTCAGCACCAGCAAATTGATTCTATTCATCAGCTTGTTCACAACAGCTTTCATTGTCCAGGAATCACTTGACAACAGGGGATCGGAAAGGATAAAATGGGCTATTCCCGCGGGGGTGGTTCGCGGCAATTGCTCTTCACGGCCGCGCCACCGGCCGGCACTGCCCCGCAAAAAGCACTTACCGGAACGCTGCATGAAAAAACTCAGTCTCTTCACACTTCTGCTCTGCCTGGTGCTGATCGGTCTCATGCCCGAGGACAGCGGCAGAAAAATCCAGGCGTCCTTCCCGAATTTCGTCACCGAAGCGGTCTCGGCCGACAGCGAGTTCGCTGTCATGGACCAGGGACGGCCTGTAATCATCAGTGCCGAAAACCTGGCCGAAGGTGAAAAGATGTTCGAGCGTTTCTGCACCGGCTGCCATTCCGCTCCGCTGGTATTCAAAAGCGGAGCCCTGGCAGGTGAAGTCGACTCGCTGGTGGTGGCGATGTTCGAGAAAGACGGCACCGTTATCGAGGCTCACGAACACAGACAACTCGTGCTCTACCTCAAGTCCCGCCTGCCCCGCCAGTAAACTCAGCCCTCGGGCTGTTTCCTGGGGCCCGCTGCTGATACCCGGCTAACCGGTTGCCTGTTTCAAATCTCATTCATTATCCGGCAAAATTTCGGTGATCACCGGAATATTGGCCGTCAGGTATTTAGAACGGCCGCTCCAGAGGCGGATCACGGGCAGGGACAGCGCCAGCCCGCCCAGCGCCGAGAGCAGCGCCAGCGTATCGTCACCCAGACCAAGGCCAAGCCGCTCCTTAAGCCCCAGCGCGAGCAATATAGCGCCCAGCATGAATGCCAGCGGTAAGATGTAGAGCACGACACTGCCGCGGATCACCACCTCCTCGTCAACCGCGATCTCCACCCGGTCGCCGGGCTTTGCGTCCAGGGGGTTTCTGACCAGGGCAATCGTGTTCTGGCCGGATTCGAGCAGGGTGACATGGCAGGCCCCCTCCTGATGGCAGCCATCGCACATGGCGCTGCGCGAGACCTCGACCTGGGCCATCCCGCCTTCACTGCCGATCACTTTCCCCCGGCTGCAGATCGTCGCTGTGCTCGTCGGCTTCATCGCTGATCCCCGTCGGGATTCCGGCCAGTTCCGCCAGGTGTTCCGCCTGAGATTTCAGGCCGGTCATCCCGCTCAAGTCGTATTCGGTATAGTCGCAGTCGGCCTCATCCAGCCGCAGCAGCACTCCCTCGATCACTTCGGCGATCCGGTCCGACGGGATACTGGCCTTGCGGCTCTCCAGACGGGTCGTGACCGCCCCGCTTTCATCCAGCTCGAACGCCACCGCCGCCAGTTCGAGACGGTTGCCGTCCTGCCTGCGGGTGGCGATCAGGAAGTTCCAGTCGTGCTCTCCGCGCTGGAGACGATCGAACAGGTAGAGCCGATGGTAATCCACTTCCTGTCCCGGCCAGGCGCTGCCGATCACCTCCAGCAGCTGGGATGCGCTGAACGCGGCCTTTTCCCCTGACTTCTGTCCGTCCGTATCGTTCAATTGCTCACTCCGCACCGTTTCCACCGTGCTCTCTGCGCAGTTGCCTGACCGCGTCCACCATGTTGCGCAGGCTGGGCTTAACTTCCTCCCAGCCCCTGGTTTTCAGGCCGCAGTCGGGATTGACCCACACGTTCTCGGGCGGAAGGTACTCCAGAATCTGATGCAAGTGCTCCACCATCTCGGCGGTAGTCGGCACCAGCGGCGAGTGGATATCCCAGACGCCCGGGCCGATATGGTTCGGGTATTTACGGTCGCGGAACACCTGCAGCAGCTGTCCTCCGGCCCGCGAGTTCTCGATCGAGATCACATCGGCGTCCATGGCCTCGATCTGCTCGATAATAGTGTTAAAATCGCTGTAGCACATGTGACTGTGGACCTGAGTGGATGAGTCGGCTCCACCGGCCGAAAGCCGGAACGCATCGACCGCCCATTTCAGATAGGCGTCCTGTTTGTCCTTCTGCAGGGGCAGCCCCTCGCGCAGCGCCGGTTCGTCGACCTGCACCACTCCGATTCCTGCTTTTTCCAGGTCGGTGAGTTCATCTCGTATCGCCAGCGCAATCTGCCGGCAGACATCGCCGCGGGGAATGTCCGAGCGCACGAACGACCAGTTGAGCATGGTCACCGGCCCGGTGAGCATACCTTTCATCGGCTTCCGGGTGCGCGACTGGGCATACTCGCTCCAGCGCACGGTCATCGGCCCGCGACGGTGGACGTCGCCGTAGATCACCGGCGGCTTAACACCCCGGCTGCCGTAGGAGATAACCCAGCCGTTGCGGGTGAAATAATAGCCCTCGAGCTGCTCGCCGAAATACTCCACCATGTCGTTGCGCTCGAATTCACCGTGCACCAGCACATCGATACCGTATTCCTCCTGGAGTTCCACCAGGTCGTCCACCAGTTTAGCGATCTGCCTGTCGTATTCCTCCTGGGTCAGCTCCCCCTTGCGCAGACGGGCGCGCAGACGCCTGACCTCGCGGGTCTGCGGGAAAGAACCGATAGTCGTGGTGGGGAACAGCGGCAGGCCCAGCTTTTCGTTCTGTTTCACGATCCTTGTTTCGAACGGTTCGCTGCGGCTGAAATCCTTGTCGCTGAGACTGTTCATCCGCTCGCGCACGGAGGGTACGTTTTTCAGCGCACTGCCCGCGGCAGCCTCCGTCGCCCGGCGGCTGCGATCCAGCACGGCCCGGTCGCTGTCCGATGCGTTCCCGGCCACAGTCCGGGCCAGGGCGGTCAGTTCGGACACTTTCTCGCGGGCGAACGCCATCGAATCCTGGACTTCCCGAGGCAGGTGGTCCTCACCGGCCATCGTGACCGGCACGTGCATCAACGAGCAGCTGCTGGAAAGCGCCAGCTTGTCCTCGCCGACTGCATCGCCAAGACCGCTGACCAGTTCCAGCACGGCGTCCGGATCGCAGACCCAGATATTGCGCCCGTCGACCACACCGGCGAACAGTGTTTTGTCCGCGGGAAAGCCCTTGCCGCGGATCAGCTCCAGGTTTTCCGGCCCGTGCACGAAGTCCAGCCCGATCCCGTCGACAGGCAGGTTGGTGAGCGTATCGTAGTTGGGTCCCACGTGATCGAAATAGGTCTGGATCACTAGTTTCGCCTCGCCGGCCGCGCTTTTCAGTTCGCCGCAGGCCTTGGCCAGCGCCGCGCGCGCACTGTCGCCATAATCGGCGGCGAAACAGGGTTCATCGAGCTGGATCCAGTTTACAGCGCGGCCCGCCAGTTTTCCGAGCAGTTCGCGGTAGACCGGCAGCAGGCTGTCCAGCAGGTTCAGGGTATCGAATCCGTCCTCTCCGCGGCCAAGCAGGAGGAAACTCAGCGGACCGATCAGCACGGGCATAGCCGGAACGCCCTGCTCCAGTGCCTCGTCCACCAGGGCCAGCAGGCTATCCGGCGCCAGCTTGAACGTGGTCCGCTCCGAAAATTCGGGGACCATGTAATGGTAGTTGGTATTGAACCATTTGAGCATGCTCAACGGCCGCACGTTGCCGGAGTCTCCTTTGGCGCCGCGGGCCATCGCGAAATAACGCTCCAGGTCCAGAGCCTGGCCGGCGAACGGGAACCTGGCCGGCACGGCGCCGGTCATGGCGATCGTGTCCAGCATTTTATCGTAATAGGAGAAATCTCCCACCGGCACCATGTCCAGGCCTGCGGAGTTAAGAAATTGGTAGTTTTCACGACGCAATGCAGCGCTCTTCCGCTCCAACTCGTCTTCGGAAATATCCCCGCGCCAGAAGGCCTCCACGGCAAACTTCAACTCGCGTTGAACGCCTAACCTGGGGAAACCCTGGAGACTCGAAAGCATTCTACTCTCCTTTATTGGAAAAAATAGCCCGAAAAAGCCACTTATCACCTCAACCGGCATCAATATAATCAATGGCGGCGGCGGGGAAAATGTTTTGGACGGAAAAATCTACTATTGAGAGATATCCGGGCCGGCAATCTTGATTGTGAACCGGATTCGGCGTAACCGGGCGATTACGCTCACTGTCCGGCCAGGAAACAGGAGTGTGGCATAAGGAGGAGATATTTCAAATCAAGCCTGACCGGGACAGGCTCACGCACCGATACCCCAGGCCGAGAGATCGTCATCCTGGTCCGGACGGCCTTGTTTGCGGCCGCCGGTGTCCTTGCTGCTCCGTAAGCCTTCCGTACTGCACAGCAGCGCGATACCGGCCACCAGAAAGATAACCTCGCAGACCTGGACGGCTTTTTTCAGCTTCGCCATCGTCGCAACCTTCGTGAGAGGGAAGAATCTATACATTCAACCATTTGCAAGTCTCATTCCAACTTTCATCACTGCGCCCAGTTACTCCAAAGGCGGTTCCCGCCTGCATTCAATCAACAATACGAAGCACTGATAGTTGCGCATCGTCAGGAAAATCCTTCCGTTTCCGTGCCTCCCCCCCATACCGGTCGGCCGGTTGACAGATCAGTATCGATCTCGTATTATGCTTACATCGCCACCTCAGTCACATGCACCGTCCACCGCAACAGGAGCAGCCGGATGCCATCCGATTGGAGAATGAGACGTAAGGAGTTTTTGACCAGGTGCGCCCAGGCGGCGGCAGGGATGGGTATGGGAATAAGCTTGTCCTGCGGCAGGTCCTCAGAAACAGCCGGCGAAAACGGCGATAATGGGAACCCGGATGCCACCCCCCCGGTCAGCACTTCCTCGGGAATCCGCAAACTGGGCCGCCCGGAGATCGAGGTGACCGAAATCGGATTCGGAGCCAGCCGGACGATGGACCCGACGCTGATGAATTACGCGTATGAGAAAGGAATCACTTTTTTCGATACGGGCCGCGCCTACTACAACGGCCAGAACGAGATCGTGGTGGGCAAGGTGTTTAAGGATCGCCGGCATCAGATCGTGATCAACAGCAAGTTGCCGCCCAACGGGCTGGAAAAAATGCGCGGCGATCTGGAAGCCAGCCTGACCGCCCTGCAGACCGACTATATCGACTGCCTGCTGATCCACGGCGCGTCCGAACCGGAACACATCTACAGCGACCAGACGATTGAACTGCTGGAAACCGCGCGGGAGCAGGGAAAAATCCGCACGTTCGGATTCAGCGTGCATACCGAAGCATTCCGCCTGCTGGGCCTGGCGGCGGAAAAAGGCTTCCACGAGGTGGTGATGGTGCCCTACAACTTCCTGGGCGGTT
The DNA here is from genome assembly GCA_019456185.1 of Candidatus Glassbacteria bacterium. Taxonomy (NCBI): domain Bacteria; phylum Candidatus Glassiibacteriota; species Candidatus Glassiibacteriota bacterium. Next base: position 28,249 of record VRUH01000019.1, read on the forward strand.
TCACGCACATGCTCGGCGGCCACACGTCCCAGTGGGACGCCGAAGTATTAGAAGACAAAATCGAGGCCTGCGGCAAAGCGGGAATCGATATTATCGGGATAAAAACCTGCTCCGGCGGTTATCTGAAAGACAGCCAGGGGCGGGAGAGCTATGCGGCAGCGCTTAAGTGGGTGCTGCAGAACCCTTACGTGAAAACCACGGCCACGGCGATGGGCAATTTCCAGCAGATCGAGGAGAATATTGCGGCGATGGGGTCCGAAGGCGCGCTCGATGACCGCGATCAGCGGGCGCTGGCCGCATACGCCGCGGCCTACGGCGCGGAGTTCTGCCGGATGTGCGGCTCGTGCAGCGGGCAATGCCCGGCGGGGGTCCGGGTGGCCGAGATCAACCGCCTGCAGATGTACGCCGAGAGCTATGGCGGGGACATGGCGCGTGAAGCGCACAAATCCTATGCGGCCCTGGGTGGAAGCAACGCGGCTTCATGCAGCGGCTGCGACCAATGCCGGGTTGACTGCCCCTGGGGCCTGGCCCTGGGCCCCAAACTGAGAAGGGCGCACAGCCTGCTGGGGTGAGATAAAAATTAAATCTTGTTAACAAAAAAGGCGGACCCTGATTGTCCGCCTTTTTTTATTTCCAATCAACCCATTTTTCAACTCGTTACTGTATGTCCAGCCGCAGAACTCCGGCCGGTCCGAACGGCGGCACGACAATTTCAATCCTGTTCTCGGCCGGTGAACTGACTCGCAGCGGCACAGCCCGTGGCGCTCGCGACGCCGCCTGCCAGCTTGCCCGGTTAAATCTGTCCGCTCCCGGGAATGACAATGCAACAGTGAAACTCGCGCTGCGGATCTCCTCGGTGATCGCCACACCGGGCTGAACCAGACAAAGCACCAGCTCGAACTCACCGCTCACCCGGGCGGAGGGCACCTGAAAGAGCTGACTCCGGACTCCCGAAGGCAGTTCAAGCCCCACGGGATCAAGCCGCCACTGACGGCCGGTCAGCTGAGCGAACAATGGACGGTAAGCCCGGCCGAGCTGCTGGTCCCGCTCCAGCTCGCCGTGCGAGGCGATTACACCCTGAACCAGTTTTTCCTTGAGCAGTTCCTCCAGTTCAACCAGCGTCAGATCGTCGCCAGCCACTCCCGGATCGGAAATCACGGGACGCCACAAGCCGAGCAGCGCCGCGCCGCGCAAGTCGGCCGGATCGACACCGGTGAAGCAGATCATATCCACACCTTTGGCCTCGACAACCCTGGAGGGCGGCGAGATGATTGTCAACTTGCGCTGCTGGCTGACCAGCTCGATCAGCTTTTCCCCGACCCTGACCCTGTTGGCTGCCAGGTCGCTGGCCGGGCGGTTGTGCACCACAGTCAGGCTGTCGTCGTGGGCGAAATCGATACCCGTTGTGCTCCAGTCAGCGAAATAGTATCCCAGCGCCTGCGGGTAGAGGTCGAGCATCTGCCTCTGCTGCTCCATCATCGCTCTGCCGAACGGGCTCTCAGCACCGGCGTGCATCATCAGCCTGCCCGGTCCGGCGGAAATCGGCTCGCCCTCTTCGTTCTCGGCAATGTCCGAACCATAACTGCTCTCAGCGATAAAACGTTCGCAATAGGAGTTCCACGCTCCGTCCAGCACGGCGCTGATCTTGTACTGGATCAGGTTGTCGATCACACCGCGCACCCGGCTCACCGAGATTTCTCCGTAGGCGCTGTCGGGTTCGCTGCGCCAGGAGAAATCATCGAACCGCAGCGCCTGGGGCGGTACCCATTCGCCGCTGCGGAATACGTTCCAGGCCAGACGGACCGTGCGCACGCCCGAGTTCTGGTCCCGGGTCAGACGCCAGACCGGGGGAAGTTCCGGGGCCATCGAACTGAGCGGGGTTTCGGCGGAGGCGATCCGCCTGGGAGCTTCGAAATACTCCCTGTATTTTTCAGCATATACCCGCAGGGCGTCGCGCCATCCCGGCTCATGGGCGTAAAGCCACAGACCGGTCCGCAGGCTCCTGGTTCCCGATGCGCCAGCCAGGTCGAACGTTACGCGCAGCCAGTCGCACTCATCGATACGCGGTGCAACGCCGCCGGGCACCAGCGACGGCTCCACTTCGAACACGACCCGCACCACCGGCAACTCCAACGGGACAGCCACGGTGATTGCCGGGCCGTCATGCCGCCAGAGGGAAATCAGTGGAATCCGCATCCGGCAGTCATCGCCTGCGCCCGGTCCGTAGACGAATCGCCTGCGCCTGCGGCCGACTGTTTCGCACCTGGTTTCGCACCCGGGCACCCAGACCGTGCTGCCGCGCTGAATCGGGAGCATGACCGTAAAATCCAGCGAGCGCAGAGGAGCGTCTTCGTCATCCGGTCTCACCTCGTAGTCCAGGAACACACCCTCGCGGGTGCCGATTACACGCTGGGCCACGCGGTAACCATCCGGCAGAATCAGCTTATCGAACTCTACCTTGTCCTCACCGTCCTCGAATCCCAGCACGAGCACGGAATCGGTCAGCGAACTGACAGTCCTCCCGGTAAGCCCGTCGGTGATAGAGGTCGAAAACCAGGCGAGTCGGTCCTGATCGGGCCAGGGCCGCAGCAGTTCCTCGCCGCTGGCGGTGTGAACAATGCTGGTGATCCGGGCGCTGAGCGAGTGCAGTTTCAACTCGACACCGCCGCCTTTAACCTCGATTATCTTGTCCTCGAGATTCTTCAGCGGAGGTTGCAGCGAGCAGGAAACACTCAGCAAAGCCGAGGCAGCCAGAGAGATGGCTGCTGCACCGAATCCGTGATTATGAGATATCAATTTCAACTGTCGCTCCCGGCGCATTGGTAATTGGATACGAAGACCTGAGCCTGACAACCTTCATCTGAATTTAATACTTAATTCCGCTCATGTCTCGCTCAAGGTTTTACGGATCAATCCGGCGGCCTTTTCCGCTCCGATTACGCTGACCACCGACGGCAGGTCGGGGCCGTGGGGGGTCCCGGTCAACGCCAGCCGGACCGGCATGTACAGCAGCTTGCCTTTAACTCCGGTGCCCTCCTCAACATCCTTGAACAGGGTCTTGACTTGCCCGGGCTCAATTTCACCCTTAACCCGCTCCAGGCCGCCGGCCATCGCCTCCAGCACCTTGCGGGCGTCGGGGTGAGCGGCCAGCTCCCGGTTCTCGCCCTCCAGGGGCGCGCTCCGGCCGGCAAAACCCTCCAACCGCCCCGTTACATCGGTCAGCAATTCCAGCTTGTCCCGGCAGGCTTCCACCACTAACCGCCACTGGCGGCTGTCGAAACTTTTCCGGGCACCGCCGGCGAATTCGGCCATCAGCCCGGCCAGCCTGTCTTCTGGAAGATGCCTGATATGCTTGCCGTTAAGCCAGCGCAGTTTTAGTGGATCGAACACAGCCGCGCTCTTACCCAGCCGGTCGAAATCGATCTCGGAGCGGATCCGCTCCACTCCAAGGAACTCCTCGCCCGAGGGCGACGACCAGCTCAGCAGGCTGAGGTAATTGATCAGTGCCTGGGGGAGATAACCCGAGCGGCGGTACTCGGCGAGGCTGGTGGCCCCGTGGCGCTTGCTCAACAGCTTGCCGTCGGGGCCGAGGATCATCGGGATATGGGCGAAACCGGGCGCCCGGGCGCCCAGCGCCCGGTAAAGCATCAACTGGCGCGGAGTGTTGCTGATATGCCCGTCGCCGCGCACGACGTGGCTGATCCTCATCGCCAGATCGTCGGCCACGACAGCGAAATTATATGTCGGCCGGCCGTCTGAGCGCAGGATGATGAAATCGGAAATCGTGGCGTTTCCCACCTCGATCGCGCCTTTGGCCAGATCGGTCCAGGCACTGGAGCCTTCGGGTACGCGGAAACGGATCGAGGCCGGATCATCATCGCTTCCGGGCCTGTCCGGGCCGCTCAGGTGCCCGCGGTATACCGGCTGGCCCCCGTCAGCAAGCCGCTCCCTGCGCCAGGCTTCCATCTGCTCATCGTCCAGCCGGCACCAGTAGGCAACCCCCTGCTCAACAAGCTGCAGCGCCAGCTTACGGTATGTATCCTTGCGCTCGCTCTGGCGGTACGGGCCGAAATCGCCGCCCGTATCCGGCCCCTCAGCCCAGTCCAAGCCAAGCCAGCGGAGGTCCTCGAGGATACTGGCTTCACTCTGGCGGGTGGAGCGCTCGGTGTCGGTGTCCTCGATCCGCAGGATAAACTGACCGCCGAACCGACCGGCCAGCAGCCAGTTCAGGATCGCCGTACGCGCGTTGCCGATATGCAGCAGTCCAGTGGGCGATGGCGCGAACCGTACCCTGAATTTTTTATCGTTCACAGACCGTCACCTTCCAAATTATTCGCGCTGGTTATTTTGTTCCGTTCCCGTTGCGCCGGGCCAGGCGCTGTGCCCGGTGACGGCGAACGCTGCGAAACCAGAAAAAGATGCCCACAACTACCGCCGCCGCCGCCAAGCCCAGCCCCAGGTTCACTTCCCGCAGCAATGACTTGATAAACTCCCAGCGCCGTCCCAGCGAATACCCCAGCCAGACCAGCAGGCCGTGCTGAACCACGATCGAGCAGGCCACCGGGACAATGAACTTACGCGCCTTGAACCTGCTCACACCCGCGAACAGGGGCACAACCGAGCGCAGGCCCACCAGAAAACGGCTGAAAAAAATCGCAAGCTGGCCCCACTTACGGTAAAACAGGGCTACCCGGGCCAGCAAGTCATGGTGGAACAACCTTTTATGCCGGATGATAAATTCCCGGCCACGGCTGATACCGATGTAATAGAGCAGGATATTACTGCCCAGATTGCCCGCGGCGGTAAACAGAAACACAGGCAGCGGCGCAAGCATCCCTCGTCCGGCCAGGTACGCACCGAATACCGTGATCGTATCTCCGGGGAAGGGCGGGAAGATGTTCTCCAGCGCCGAGGTGGTCATCAGCAGAACGTAAATCAGCCAGGGCGGGACCGCTGCCACCGTATCGAATATCAGTGTTTCGAGTGAGATTTCGACTCGCCTTTCGTGGTTACTTAAGAATCTTTGGCTTCCCCGCCGACCAGTACCACAGCCCGTGCGGCCACAGCCTCCTCCCGCCCTACCGGCCCGACACCCTCGTTGGTCTTGGCCTTGACATTCACCGCTGCGAGATCCATCTCCAGGATACCGGCGATCCTGGCCCTGATTTTTTCCATGTGAGGTGCTAGCCTGGGCCGCTGGGCGATAACAGTCGCGTCCAGATTGACCGGTATCCAGCCGAGAGCGGCCACTTTTGCGGCTGCCCGCCGCAGCAGCACCGCGCTGTCCGCGTCTTTATATTCGGGATCGTCGTCGGGGAACAGCCGGCCGATATCCCCGGCGGCGGCCGCTCCCAGCAGCGCGTCGGTGATTGCGTGCAGCAGCACGTCGGCGTCGCTGTGGCCGGCCAGCCCGAACTCGTAAGGAATTTCCACACCGCCGATTATCAGCCGACGGCCCCGCTCCAGGCGGTGGAGGTCATAGCCCTCGCCAATCCTGAACGGCAGACCCGTCATCGGCCCCTCCAGTTTCCAGCGGACAAAGTCCAGGTCCGCCTCTGCGGTCAGCTTGATATTCCCGTGGTCGCCCGGTACGATCCTGACCTCGTGGCCGAACCTCTCGCAAAGCGCCGCGTCGTCGGTGGCCTCGACTCCCTCCCGCCGCGCCCGACGGTGAGCGTCCAGGATCAGCTTGAGGCGGAATGTCTGCGGAGTCTGGGCCAGCCACAGGTTCTCCCGGTCCAATGTGCCGGCAACCACGCCGCCCTCGCCGCGCTTAACCGTATCGCGCATCGAGGCGCAGAGCATCGCGCAACCAAACTCGTCGGCCACCTCGAACGTGCGGCGGACAAGCTCCGGGTTTACCAGCGGACGGGCCGCATCATGGATTGCGACCAGCTTGGCGCCGCTGTCCTCCAGCGTTGCGAGAGCGTTGTACACCGACTGCTGCCTGGTTTCGCCGCCCTCGGCCAGATGGACGATTCCACGCTCGCGCTCATTCAGTTCAGGGCTGAAATTTTCCAGCGTGTCGCCCGGCAAAGCCACGACAATCCTGACAACTTCCGGCAGCGCCAGGAACGGGCGGAAACTGTGCTGCAGGATACTCGCCCCGCCGATCCGGATAAACTGCTTGCGGATGTCGCCGCCCATGCGCAGGCCCCTGCCCCCGGCGGCGATCACCGCCGCGCAAGGCGGCAGTTTTTTCGCTTTGGATTTACTCATCGGATATCCGTTGCTTTTCAGAAATACGATCAAAAACCCGGAATGCCAGCAGAAGGGCAAAAAACACAACCCCCTGTTTCCCCCTTTATCAAGGGGGACTAAAACTACATCGCTCTGACCCCGATGGAAGTCCGATCATAGCTTTTCAATTTCCTCTAGGCAAAGGGGGTGCCCGCCGCGGGCAGGGGTGGGTAGTCATGCTCCGGGGTGGTGCAAGATAAAGCCGCCCGGCGCCAGGTTCAAGCATCGCGTGCGGAATCCGGCGCCAGGGCTTCCCGGACAGCCTCGGCCAGACGGTCGCAGGAGGAAACTTCAATGCGTCCGCCCCCACCGTCCTCATCACGCACCGGCGGGCAGACTATCCTGCCGAATCCCAGCTTGGCGGCCTCCGCGCAACGCCGCTGCATGTGTCCCACCGAACGCAGTTCACCGCCCAGGCCGACCTCGCCGGCGAACACCGCCCGCGGGTCGAGCGGCTTGTCACGCAGGGCGCTGAAAAGTCCCAGGCAGATACCCAGGTCGGCGGCCGGTTCCACCAGCCGAAGGCCGCCGGCGACATTGACAAACACGTCATGGCTCGAAAGCGGCAGACCCAGCCGTTTTTCGAGAATCGCGAGCATGATCGCCAGGCGGCGGCTGTCGTAACCGGTGCTGACTCGCTGGGCGGTCCCGTAGCCCGTGGGCGTTACCAGCGCCTGGACCTCCACCAGCAGCGGGCGGGTACCCTCCATGGTGCAGACCACCGCCGAGCCGGGCGCTCCCTCGGTGCGGCCCTCCAGGAAATAGCCGCTCAGGTCGCTCACCTCTTCCAGACCGGAGCCGCTCATGCGAAACAGGCCGATCTCGTTGGTGGAGCCGAACCGGTTCTTGACCACGCGCAGGATGCGGTGGGTCTGGCTGCCCTCGCCCTCGAAATAGAGTACGGTGTCCACCATGTGCTCCAGCAGACGGGGGCCGGCAATCGAGCCGTCCTTGGTGACATGGCCGACAAGGATCACTGTCACCCCGCCGCTCTTGGCCAGCCGGAGGAATCCGGCCGCTGTCTCACGCACTTGCGAGACACTGCCGGGGATCGAGTCCAGGGCGGAGACATAGACCGTCTGGATCGAGTCGACAATCAGCACGTCGGGACGGTCGCGCTCCAGCACCTGCTCCACAGTCTCGAAACAGGTCTCGGTGATCAGCTTCAGCCCATCTCCTCCATCGACTCCCAACCTGCGGGCACGCATGGCGATCTGGCTCGCGCTCTCCTCTCCCGAGAGATAGAGCACCCTGCCGCCACCGTCGGCCAGCCGCCCGGCGAGCTGGAGCATCAGCGTACTCTTGCCGATCCCCGGATCGCCGCCCAGCAGCAGGAGAGATCCCGGCACGAGTCCGCCGCCGAGGATATGGTCCAGTTCGCCGATCCCGGAGCGTAACCTGGGAGGTTCGCCCCCGCCGCCCCTGATCACCTCGGCCAGCAGCACCGCGCCTCCCGGCCCGGCAGCGCCATTACCGACCCTGTGCGACGGCTGGCGGGAGGGGCCGGAGTTCTGGACCACGCGTTCAACCAGGCTGTCCCAGTCTCCGCAGTTGGAACAGCGGCCCTGCCATTTGGCGAACGATGCTGCGCAGGAGGTGCATTCGTATCTGGTTCTTGTTTTAGCCATAATTTGGTACTAAAGCGCCGGGCGGACACATGTGTCCGCCCCTGCAAAAATGCTGATCTCATGGGCGACGCAGGCGTTACCCCTACGGTTAAACTAAAATTAACAACCCCCTGTTTCCCCCTTTATTAAGGGTAAGGGGGATTTTCCAGCGAGTAATCCAGCGGAGGTAAAAATAATATTTCCCCTTAGCAAAGGTGGTGCCTGCTGAAAGCGGGTGGGGGTTGTCTGCAAGAAACAGCTGGCAAATACATAAAAAACCAGTTCAGGATCAAAACGGCGAAATATTAATAAACTTGTCGGGCTGTTCGCGGAATTCGCGGATCAGGTTGCGCGCTTCGAGCGTGGTCGCGCGAAGGTCTTCGTAGAGCCGCTCGTCCCGCATCAGCCTGCCCAGCGTCCCGCGGCCGTCCTCGATTGCCACCAGCATGGTATCCAGCCTGGCCGAGGTGCTTTTCAGCTTGGCGAGCACAGTTGAGATATCGTCCTGATTTTCATCCACGGCACGGCGGATCCTGACGGCGGCGGAATCGAGCGAGGCCATGGTTTCCTCCAGCAGGCGGCCGTAGCTGTCGAACCGCTCACTGAACTCGAGTCCGTTTTTGGTGAGCTGCTCCACGTTATCGAGAGTGCGGTTGAACGTGCCTCCCGGCCCCAGCAGGCTGTCGATCCGGTTGATCAGCCTGCTGGCGTCGGCCAGCAGCAGGTTCGAGCGCTGAGCCACCACCACGCCCTCCTTGATCAGATCGCGCAGCCCGGGCGCCAGATCACCTCTGATCCTCGCGCCGGGACGGATCGGTGCGCCATCGTTGATTTCGAGTTGAAGGTAGGCCTCGCCGAACACGTCGGAGGCATCGATCAGGGCTACGGAGTTTTCATAAAGCGCGATACCGCTGCCCACCGTGAAATTTACCACCGCCTGCCTGCCCTCCAGGAAAATCGACCGCACTCGCCCCACCGGCACACCGGCGACAGTCACGTTATCGCCGACTTTCAGCAGACCCACCTGCTCGTAGCCCGCACTGTAGTTAACCTTGTCCTGACTGGAGAGATAGCCCCTCAGGAAGAACACTGTCCAGAGCACGACCGCAAATGCAGCCACCACCACCACACCGACAATTATCGTTTCCCTGCTGCGGGAATCCATTGTCACAAGCTCCGTTAATGGTTAAACATATTCAGGCTTCGGCCCGGCCGGCCGTTCCGGCCAGGAACTTATCCATCAGCGGATGATCCGTACGGCGGACCTCGCCGGGCGTACCCTCATAGACAATCCGGCCGCCGTCGAGCAGACAGATCCTGGTCCCCACCTTGAGCGCGTTGGCCACCTCATGGGTAACCACGACAGCGGTGACTCCCAGGCTTTCGCGGGTATCGAGAATCAGTTCGTTGATCGAATCGGCGGTGATCGGGTCCAGGCCGGTGGTCGGCTCGTCGTAGAACACTAACTCCGGGTCCATCGCGATTGCGCGGGCCAGGCCGACCCGCTTGCGCATCCCGCCCGAGAGTTCGGCGGGCATTTTGGCGGAGGTGCCGGCGAGTCCCACCAGGTTCAGTTTTTCCTCCACCACCAGCTCTATCTCCGCCGCACTCAGCCGTGTATGCTTGCGCAGGCCCAGGGAGATATTCTCGCCCACGCTCATCGAGTCGAACAGCGCCGAGCTCTGGAACAGCATGCCCATCCGCTTGCGTACTTCCCTCAACTGATGGCGCTCCATCACGTCCAGCCGGCGGCCGTCGAAAAAAATCTCGCCGTCGTCGGGCCGCATCAGGCCGACCATGTGCTTGAGGATCACGCTCTTGCCGGAGCCGCTACGGCCCATGATTACCAAGGTTTCACCGTGCATCACGCTGAGATTCAGGCCATCCAGCACACGCTGGTTCCCCAAGTCCTTGCGGACGTTCACCAGTTGAAGAATCGTATCGCTGTCGGGCATGGCTCACCCCGCGGGAAACATCAGCATTGCCAGGAAATAATCGAACACCAGGATCAGCAGGCAGTTGGTCACCACGCTGCGGGTGGTGGCCAGACCCACACCCGCCGCGCCCTTGCGGGCGCAGAAGCCGTAGTAGCAACCCACCATCGTAATCGTACCGCCGAACACGAACGACTTGAACAGCCCGCTGTAGATGTCGTAGGGGTAGACGAACTGGCGCATGCCCTCCAGGAAAGCTGTGCTGGACATACCCAGGTAATAGACACAGACCGCCCAGCCGCCGGAGATCGCGATCAGGCAGCCGTAGGTGACTATCACCGGCATCATCACCAGCCCGGCGAAAAAGCGCGGCAGCAGGAGGAACTGCACCGGGTCGAACGCCATCGTTTCCAGCGCGTCGATCTGCTCGGTAACTCGCATGGTGCCGAGTTCCGCGGCTATCGAAGCTCCCACCCGGCCGGAAAGAACCAGGGCGGTGATAACGGGTCCGAGTTCGATAATCGTGGCCTTGGCCACCGCCGCGGCGATAAAAATCCGTGGGACGTATTCCTCGATCTGATAGCTGGTCTGCACGGCCAGCACCATCCCGGTGAACAGGCTGGTGACAGCCACCAGGGGCAGGCTGTCCACTCCGATCCGAATCATCTGGGTGACAGTCTCTCCGCGCACGCGCCAGATAAACGGCAGCTCGGCCAACACTCGGCCCATCAGGCAGGCGGATTCACCGAGGCGGTAGAAAGTCGCCAGCACCCTGTCGCCCACGAAATGGAGCAGACTTATCAGCACCTCAGGTCCCCTGTTCCAGTTCCTGCCGCCGCGAACGGTTCTCGAACCTGGTAAATTCCTTGATGAAATTCAGCTCGACCTTTCCAGTCGGGCCGTTCCGGTTTTTTTCCAGGAGAATCAGGGCCAGGCCCTCGGTGCTCTGGCCATCAAGATCCGGGATATCCGCCTCTTCGGGACGGAAAATGAATATCACCATGTCCGCGTCCTGCTCGATAGCGCCGGACTCGCGAAGGTCGGCCAGCTTGGGTTTCTGGTCGGTGCGGCCCTCCACGGCGCGGGAGAGCTGGCTCATGGCCATCACCGGTACGTTCAGCTCCTTGGCCAGCGCCTTGAGCGAGCGGCTGATCAGGCTGACCTCCTGCTGGCGGCTCTCGATCCGGCCGGTGGTGCGCATCAGCTGCATATAATCGACAATCAGCAGGCCGATCCCCTCCTGCTTGAACAGCCTCCTGGCCTTGGCGCGCATCTCCAGCACGCTCATCGCCGGGGTGTCGTCGATATAGATCGGGGCCTCGAACAGGCGGTTGGCCGCCTTATTGAGGTTGTGCCATTCGAGATCGGTCAGTTTGGCGCGGCGCATCCTGTTGTTGTTGACCCGCGCCAGGGTGCAGAGCATGCGCTGGACAATCTGGGTCTTGCTCATCTCCAGGCTGAACACCGCCACCGGGACCGGCTCGGGGTGCTCGGCGGTGCCCATCGCCAGCGACAGGGCCACATTGAGGCTGAACGCGGTTTTGCCCATACTGGGGCGGCCGGCGATAATAATCAGGTCCGAGGGCTGCAGGCCCACCGTGAGGTGGTCGAGGTCGACAAAACCGGTGGGCACCCCGGTCATCGAGTCCTTGCTCTGGGAGCGGATCTCGAGATCGTTGATGATGTCGTGGATCAGGTCCTTGACCGAGCTGAATCCATCCTGGAGCCGGAAGTCCTGGATGTTGAATATCCGCTCCTCGGCTTTGTCGATCAGGTTGTCGACATCCTCGACAGGCGTATAGGACTCCTGGATGATCGCCGTGCAGCTTTCGATAAGCTTGCGCAGCATCGTCTTTTCGCGGACGATCCGGGCGTGGAAAGTGATATTGGCCGCGGTCGGCACGCTGCCGGCGATATCATAGATGAACTGCAACCCGCCCACTTCCTCCAGCGCGCCGTCCTTCTTGAGCTGGTCGGAGAGCGTTACCGGGTCGACCTCGACTGATTTTTCGTAGAGCGCCATGATCGCCGTAAACAGGAGGCGATGGGGTTCGAGATAAAAACATCCCGGATCGAGCATCTGCACGACCGTGCCGATCGCCTCGCGGTCCATCAACATCGCCCCCAGCACGCTGGCTTCCGCGTCCTGGGCGAACGGTATCTTGCGGTCCAGCTGCTCGGCAATCTGTTGTTGAAGTTGGTCTGCCACTGGTTTCGACCTCGCTTATCTTAATCAAAACGTGGACACGGCCTGCCGTGTCCCTACAATATATTACATCCTAATTACCCGGCTGATAGACCTCTCCGCTCGATTCTCTCCCGCCCGCCTCGTCGTAGACCTTGCGGGCCAGGAGCATGTCCTCCCAGCAGCCGCGCTTCCAGTTGGAGTTGCGCAGCAGGGCGGCCGGGTGGTAGGTGCTGACCACCTTGACCCCGTGGAACTCGCCCAACTGGCCACGAAGGTCGCGCATGGCCGCGCCGGGTCTGCCGTGAAAATATCCCGCGCTGAAGCGTCCCAGGGTGACAATCACCTTGGGCCGGATCAGATCGAGCTGGGCCAGCAGGTAGCCGTTGCAGGCGTCGATTTCCTCGGGCCTTGGATCACGGTTGCCCGGCGGCCGGCACTTGACCATGTTGGCGATATAGACTTCCTCTCGGGCAAACCCGATCGAGGCGATAATTTTGGTCAGCAGCTGGCCGCTGGCGCCCACGAACGGCAGACCCTGGCGGTCCTCCTCCGCACCCGGCCCCTCGCCGATAAACAGCATGTCGGCGTCCGGGTGGCCCGAGCCGAACACGAAATTGGTCCGGCTCTCGTGGAGACGGCAGCGGGTGCAGCCGGCAATCCGGCGGCCGAACTCTTCCAGGCTCTCGCCGGGTTCAGCCTCGCCGGCGCCGGTTACAGCGCCGGCCTCCGCGGCTTCCACCGTCGACTCCACAACCGCAAAATTCTTCAAATCTATCTCATCCAGCAGTAAAAATCTCTCGCCGCGTTCCTCGAGCTGGCGAAGGAACTGGGCCGCGAGCTGTTTCAACTCAGAATAAGAATCCAATATTCCGCTTTCCTCAATTTTTTTCTTTTGTTTGGATTACGGCCAGTTCAATCAGCTTGTCGGCCAGTTCGTCCTTGCTCATCAGCGCGTATTCCTGACGCAGGCCGCCGGGTCCCAGCGCCACCGCCTTGTTGGTATCGCCAGCGAATCCAGCACCTGCGTGCGATGGATTATTGAGCACGACCAGATCCAGCGCCTTCTTTTCCAGCTTGGCGAGGGCGTGCTCCTCCTCGCGCTCGGTCTCGACCGCGAAGCCCACCACAACCGCGCCCTTCTTCCTGTTGGCCGACAGCCAGGCGAGCACGTCCGGGGTGCGCTCGAGCTTCAGGATAAGCTCACCAGCGTCCTCTTTTTTGATCTTCTGCTGCTGGGCCTGTGCCGGAGTAAAATCGCCCACCGCGGCGGCGGCGAAAATGAGATCGGCCTGTGCTGCCACGGATTCGACCGCCTCCAGCATCTGCTCCGCGCCGGTCACGTCGTGGCGCTCGACACCCAGGGGAGTGGTGAGCGCAACCGGACCCGTCACGAGCTGAACTCGTTTCGCACCCTGCCTGCGGGCCGCGCGCGCCAGGGCGAACCCCATCCGTCCGCTGGAGGGATTGGAGATAAAGCGCACCGGATCGAGCATCTCCCGGGTGGGACCGGCGGTGACCAGCACCGTCTTGCCGGCCAGCAGGTCGCCGGCGCCAAGCACCCCGGCTATCGCTTCCACCAGCACCTCCCGCCCGGGCAGCCGACCCGCGCCGGTGGCTCCGCTGGCCAGCCTGCCGGTTTCAGGCGGGAGAACGTGCACACCGCGCTCTGCGAGCAGCTCTAGATTCGCCCGGGTGGCCGGGTGATTCCACATCCGGCTCTCCATTGCCGGGGCCACCAGTACCGGGGCCGGACAGGAGAGCAGAGTCGTGCTCAGCAGATCGTCGGCCAGGCCATGTGCCATCCTGGCCAGGATATCGGCCGTAGCCGGAGCGACCACCAGCAGCTCAGCGAACTCGGCCAGGCGGAGATGGTCTATCCCGCCGGGCTCCTCGTTGCCGAACGTGTCAGTATAGACTGGTTCGCCGGTGAGCGCGCGCAGGGTAACCGGACCGACGAACCGGGTGGCGTTCTCGGTCATCACCACCCGCACCCGCGCGCCGAGCTGCACCAGATGGCTGGCAAGGTCGCAGACCTTGTAACATGCGATTCCGCCGGTGAGACCCAGCACGATCCGTTTACCGCCGATAAGGTGTTCCATCACTCACCGCTCCCGCGTCCCAGGAACTGGTTAATCAGGCGGGCCGTATCCGGCAGGCGGCTGACTTTAAGTTTTTCCGCGGCGATTATGTTTTCGATCCTCTCGCAGGCGGTCTCGATATCATCGTTGACCACCAGGTAGTCGAACTTGTCCATTTCCTCGATCTCCTTTACCGCGCTGTCGAGCCGTTTCTGCAGAGCAGCCTCGTCCTCGGTGCCGCGTGTTGACAAGCGCCGGCGGAGTTCGTCCATGCTGGGCGGGATCAGCTGGATATAAACGCCGTCGCTGTAAACCTGCCGCAGGGACCGGGCGCCCTGGATATCGACATCCATCAGCATGTAATGCCCGGCGGCCAGCACCTGGTCGATCTGGCTCTTGAGCGTACCGTAGAGGTTGCCGTGAACCTCGGCCCACTCGGCGAACTCGCCGGCCTCGATCCCGCGTTCAAACTCCTTGCAGTCCATGAAGTAATAGTCGCGGCCATGCTCCTCGCCCCCGCGTCTGGGCCGGGTGGTGGCCGAAACCGAGTAACGGTAGTTGTCGCCGCGCTTGAGCAAGCGGTCGATAACCGTTGTTTTACCCGCCCCGCTGGGGGCCGTGATAACTACAATGAATTTTTTTCCGTCGAACATCTTAGCCGGTTCACCTGTGTTTGTCAGCCTGCCGGAGGATCACTCGATATTCTCCACCTGCTCGCGCACTTTCTCCAATTCCTCCTTGACCGCCACCATCAATTGGGCGATCTCGGCGTCGTTGGCCTTGCTGCCCACCGTGTTGGCCTCGCGGTTCAGTTCCTGGACCAGAAAATTGAGCTTGCGCCCCACCACTCCGCCCTTGGAAATAGTTTCGCGCATGGCCGACAGGTGATGGGCGAAGCGCACATCCTCCTCGCTGAAATCCCACTTGTCGGCATAGTAGGTTACTTCCGAAACCAGCCGGTTCTCGTCCACCTGTTCATCGCCCACGGCTTCGAGGACTTTGGTGCGAAGGTCATCGCGGAGTTTTTTCAACCGTTCCGGCCCCTTTTCAGCGGCCTGGCCCATATGTTTCTCCATCTCGTCAATCCGGGCGTTGAGATCGTCGGCCAGGGTCTTGCCCTCGCTCGCTCGCATACCCGTCAGCGCATCCAGAGCCAGCGAGGTGGCCTGTTGCACTCCCTGCCACAACTGCTTCTCGTCGAACTCCTGCGTTTCGGTCTTGAACGCGTCCGACAGCCGCGTGATCATCTCCAGGCTCACTTCTCCGCCGATCCCGAACTTGTCCTTCAACCTACCGAAAAGTTCCAGATAGCGCGAGATCATTTCCTCGTTAAGCACCACCTGCGAGCTGCCGTTTTCGCTGGTGTCCCAACTGAGCTGGTAAGTAACGTAGCCACGAGTAAGCCGCTTTCGGATCATCTCCTTGATCCGCGGTTCGAACGAGGACATCGAGCGCGGGGTACGGATGTTGAAATCCGAGTAGCGATGGTTGACTGTTTTTATCTCCACGGCGAACGTGCCGCACTCCAGGGTGATTTCCCCCCGGCCGAATCCCGTCATGCTGTTAATCATCGTTACCTTTCTGTCGTCAAGATACTCCTTATCGATTCAGCTTCAGAGTCATAACGCCGGTTCCTGCGCTTCGTGGTAGCGCGGAAGAAAACCGGCAACGAGCAGACATTTATCAGTATTCGAGTAGTCGCAGCGGAGCCGGTAACGGTGTACGCCTTCAAGCGCCTTGATGATAAATACTCCCGGCTCGCTAAGATACCAGCCCGGGTGCCCGTATAGCCCGATCGCCTCCGACGGCGAGGTGGCGAAGGAGATCTCTCCCAGGTCGCGGCGGTCCTCCTCGATAAACACGGTATATCTTTTCAGGCATTTGGCTCCGCGGCGCGAGGCCGCGCTGAGGGTGACGACAATCATCTCGGCCGGACCCGCGATCTCGTACTCCAGTCTCTCTCCCGCCTCCCGGTGAAACACCTCGCCTTCCCAGCGGCTGTCCTCGCTTGATATCACGGCCATGCCTGCTGCCGACACCGGCCGCACGAATTCCAGCGAGGTAAGCGAGACCAGCAGATCGGCGGGGATCCGCTCCAGGATCGATGGCGGCACGGGCCGTTCGATCAGGTTGAGCATTTCCAGCGTGGCCGTGGTGCCTTCCACCGTGCGCGCCCCGGTCCAGGTTACCACCCGTCGTCCGCCCTTATAAGTGTACTTAGAGGCAATCGCGCCGGCCCTGGCGGTTTTGACCGCCACCACCCGCGCTCCTTCCAGGGCGGCGTTACCCCCGGTCTCGAGCCATGAGCAGGCTAGCGGGCATGCCAGGGCCAGCAGCAGGAAGAACGCTGTCGTTTTCATCACATCGCCCCTCTCCCCGCCCGCTGCGCCGTCGGCCTCAGCCGCCGCCGTCGAGCGACCGCCGCAGGGCGCGGTAGAGCGGGGACGGTATCTTCCGCGGCTTCATCTCCCGGTCCACGCAGACGTGCACGGTACGGCCATCAACTATCAACTCTTCGCCGCGCACAAGCCGGTAGCTGAATGCCACCTTCCGGCTGCGCAGCAGTTCGAGCGTGGTCAGCACGCTCAGGTTGTCTTCATAGTAGCTTGGGCTACGCAGCCGGACATTGGCCTCGACAACCGGAAACATCACACCGCCGTCCTCCAGCCCGCTGTAGGGAAAACCGAGCAAAGCCAGGTAGTCTGTCCGCCCCACCTCCATCCACACCAGGTAGTTGGCGTGGTAAACAGCCCCCATCCTGTCGGTTTCGGCATACCTGACCGTAATCGGCGACTCGGCGCACAGAGGCGCTCCGCCGGTCCCGCCGCGCTCAGTCAATTTTCAGCTCCAGCAGGCTGCCTGGGTTTATCCGGGCGTCGCGCCAGCGGATCCCCCAGTGGAGGTGCGGGCCGGTCACCCGCCCGGTGGCGCCCACCCTGCCGATCACATGCCCCTGCTCGACCATCTCGCCCTCGGCCACGTCGATCTCGGACAGGTGGAAGAACATCCCGATCATGCCCAGACCGTGGTCAATATAGATACTGTTGCCCGTGAAAAAAAAATCGCCTGTCAGCAGCACCCTGCCGCCCGCCGGGGCAATAACCGGAGTACCGGCCGGCGCGCTGATATCCGCACCTGAGTGCGGGCCGCGCGACGCGCCGTTGATAATCCTCCGGCTGCCGAACCGGTTCAGTTCGCCTTCCAGCGGCGCGATAAACCTGTCGCCCCAGAACGGCCTGTCGGACCAGTCTTTCCAGCGGCGGTTGCGCAGCGCAGATTCGCGGTTGATCCGGGCAGTGGCGGCCGAATCCGGAAACACCTTGGCCGGCGGCAGAGTCAACCTCTGTACCGGGAATCCCGCATCACGTACAGGGATCGTGCGGGTTATCGCCGCAATATCATCACCGCCGTAACCCGACAGGCGGACTGCGAGCTTGTAATCGCCGGGCTTTTTATCCATATCGACAGCCAGCAGGGTGTAGAACGAGTCCGGAGCAGAGCGGACAAACGGCAGTTCGGAACCGTCGAACGTACCGGTCACCGTATCCAGCGGGAGACCGTAGACACGGACGGTGACGATCTGTCCCTGGACGAGTACGCTGTCGGCGACAGCAAGTTCAGCATCCGCGGCGAATACCGGCAAACAGGCCGGAAACAACACGACAGAAGCAAGTGCGAAAAAACGGCTCATGCAAACCTGACTGTTTTAAATTTTTCGTATTTAGGCTATGCCCGCCAAGCGGGTAGATTAATATAACGATTAGCCTGATCGAGATAAAGGGATAAGCCCCCGTGACGCCAAGCCAGAAAACAGTTGCCCGTCCGTGAGTGGGCGGTCTATTTTATGCTGCGGATAATCTGCCGCGGACAATCCACTCAACTGTGAGTGAAATCCTGGAACTGCCTGCCTGCATAGAAGCCGGAATCGGTGAGAACGAGCGGGTCGTGTTTTTCAGCGACGCCCATCTGGGCAGCGGCAACGATCACGATTCACGCGCCAGGACCGAACGGGTTTGCGCTTTCCTGGACAGCCTGCCGGGCCGCGCGGAGGTACTCGTCATCCTGGGAGACCTCTTCGATTTTTACTTCGAGTTCCGCAACGTCGTTCCGGCCCGTCACCTGAGAGTACTGGCCTGCCTGGAGGCGCTGACCCGCTCCGGAGTGCGCTGCTACTACGTGGCCGGCAACCACGATTTCTGGCTCGGGGACTTGTTCACGACCACGCTGGGGATCACGGTGGCTCCCGACGGGCTGCTGATGGAACGGGCAGGAGAGGGCGGCTGCACGGTACTGGCCGCCCACGGCGACGGTCTCGGGGAGGGGGATAAGGGCTACAAGATCTTCAAAACCCTGCTGCGCAACCGGGCGCTGATTGCGATGTTCCGCCTGATCCATCCGGACAGGGGCTATGCGCTCGCCAATCTGACCAGCCGTACCAGCCGGAAACATACCTCGAAAAGACAGGACGCCCGGATCGAGGCCTCGGCGGACGTGGCTCACTCCCTGCTGGACTCCAACGACAAGCTGGACACCGTGATCCTCTCCCACACCCACCATCCGGACGACCGCCGGTTCTCGTCGGGCCGCTACCTTAATACCGGCGACTGGTGCACTCATTTTTCGTTGGTGAGGTGGAACAATGCGGATAATTTCGAGATGGATTATTTTAACGAACCAGGGAGATAATTCTGCTGCAACGCACTATTGCTCAGTATTCCCGCAAGATTACCTTCCTCCGCCCAGCGCCTGCTGCATCCAGTACACCTCATCCAGCAGTTCGCGCCGCCAACACTCGGCCACGTAGGTCTCCAGCCGGTGATGCAGCTGGTAGATCACCGCCGGGCCCGACGGCTCGACCTGACCGAGTATCGCCTCAAGCTTTTCCGCCGCGTCACGGCCGCGCTGTTTCACCTGCTCATCGTTGACCGCCAGGCAGCGGGCGGAGAGGTCCCTGACCATGTACACCAGGCGCAGGTCCTCGATACCGCGCCGGATCCCCTGCCATTCCGGGGAGGGCCTCAGCAACTCGTCGCCGGGGGCGGGGTAGGCGGCGCACCAGTCGCGGTGGCGGCCGTCGAGTTCATCGTACGGGTCGCCGGTTGTGGACTGGTAGGCGAAATAGTAGATTCCGCCGGCGCCGCTGCGGGGCAGGAACCACCCGGGGATTGCGCGATGGTAGGCGGCGTCGGAGCCGACATCGGAGCTGCCGAAAGCGGGTAGATAGAAAAACGTGGCCAGCCCGTTACCGGCAGTGAGCTCCACCGAGCGTGGCGAGACCGAGCTGATCTGAATCACGACCGCATCGAGATATTTCGAGAGTTCCACGATCGAGGAGGGTGTGTTGAGATCGCAGAGCGAGGTGATCCCCTCCATCCCGTCAAGCAGGCGGAGCGTGTGACGGGCCAGTTCCATGTGCTCTTCGTTGTTGGCCGGCTCATCGACCGTGAAAAACATCAGCGGACTCCAGCCCCGGTTGATCGCCGTGCTGTTCATCAGACGGATCGCCGAGGTGAACAGGCGGTCGTGCCGCTCCGTCCATTCGCCGGCGCTGCCGGGCAGATTGAGCCTGGCGAAGATGTCCGCCACGTAGAGCGATGTGGGCCGGTGCATGCCGTAACGGCGCATCAGGGCCATGATCCGGTCCAGGCGCACCACCCGTTCCCAGTCGATCCGCAGGCTGCCGGCCTCGCTGAGCATCACGAACGAACCTGAAAGGCTGACTCCGTTGACACCGTGGGCGGCCATGTCGCGAAACTGGGCGTTCATTGTCCGGGGATCGTCCGGCGGGTAGTAGTACATACCCACTACAACACTGTCCGGCAGCGGCGGCAGGGTGATGTCGACGACCTCGATCCTGAACGGCACCTCCAGCGCAGCCCGTCCCCGGGCGGTTACCGAGAGTTTACCCTCGTAGATTCCCGGCTTCGTGTTTTTCGGCACCGGGATGTCGAGCCAGTAGTAGAGGTTCTCTCCGGCGGGAATGTTCATCGGCGACAGTCGTTCGAGCATCCGGGCGCGTACGCCGAACACGCTGCTCCAGCTTCCTTCCAGACGAGTAGCCGCGAAGCGTCCCTGATAGAGCGACGGCCCGCTGCGAAGAGTTCCGGCCTCACCGGTCGGAGGGACAGAGAGACTAGCCTCCACTCCGGACAGGTTGTCCAGGGCCTTGACCGCAAAGGCCAGCGGGGCCACCGTACCGCGCGGCACACGCTCGTAGAGCACCTCCATCCTGTCCCCGTCGCGCGGGTTGGCGTACGGGGTAGCGTCCACCCAGCCCTTGCGCTCGAACATCAGCAATCCCGCCGCCTGCTCCCGCTCGTCGGGCTCCGGCGCCGCCTCCGGCTGAATCAGCCGGCCGGCCGTAAACAGATACTTGTCTTCCGGGTTACGTCCCAGGTGGGTGGAGAAAGTGGCTGCGTAACTGAGCCAGCCCTCGTCGCGGCCGAACCTGCAGGGGCCCAGAACGACCATGCCGGATTCGGGTGCGCTAACCACGCTCACGCGCACGAAAGCGATTGTCTCCGGCACCCTGAGCGATCGCGTATATTCTATCCAGCCACGCGTGTCGCCGGGGACATTGCGTCCCGATGAGCCTCTGATCGAATGCAGGAGCGTATCGCCCGAAACCTCCAGAGAGTCGTCGAGCAGCTGGAGTCTGACTTCGATAAGTTGCCCCGCCGCCTCGAAAGTCCGCACCGCATAGGCGAACGATACCGGACGGCCGCCGGCTACCGCCAGCGGCTCGCTAGTCAGTTCCAGACGGCCCGCGCTGTCCGAATCGACCACGAAGCAGACCAGCGTATCGCCTGAGTCCAGGTAATGGCTCTCGTAAATCCCGGCACTGCCGGTGCTGTCCCAGATCGCCTGGCCACGGTCGGTTTCCAGAAACATGTCGGGCGCGTGTTCCTGCCCTGCGCAGCCAAAGAGCACAATCAGCGGAACAAGAAAAGCGAATACCTGACGATAAACCCTGCTCATCCTTCGGATTCCTTGTAATTACGGTATCCGGCCCAGTTGACATCAGTATCATACCACACTGTGGAGCGGAGGGCAATCGTCAGGCAAAAAAAAGCGCAGGCTCCAAAAAGAGAGCCTGCGCCGATCCATGCCTGAGCGCGATCTCGGGCAGCCGGTTATTTGATTTCGATCGCGCGTCCCTTTACCTCTTCCCGCTTGGGAAGGGTAAGCCGCAGCACGCCGTCCTTGAAGTTGGCGTCGATCTTGTCGCCCTCCACCTGGCTGTTGAGCCTGAAGGAGCGGCTGAAACTGCCGTAGCGGCGTTCGGCATGATAACTGCCTTCGTCGCTGTCGCTGAACTCGGACTTCTTCTCGGCCTCGATCGTCAGCACGTCGCCCTCGACCTTCACCCTCAAGTCCTCTTTGCTCACGCCGGGCAGTTCGGCGGTCAGGATATAGTGGTCTTCCTTCTCGAAGACATCCGCGTCCATCCCCCGGCCGACATTATCCGGAGTGACCCAGTCACGCATCAGTCCGAAAAACGGATCGCCGTTCCAGCAACTGCGGGTAGCCACCGGGTTGCCGGCAGCCGTCGGGTTCCATCTGACCAGTCTCATCGTAACACCTCCTGCTGATATTTAGAGAGTACTGTTAGTTATCGAGCCGTCTGCCGGCTCATCCGCTATCCGCCCACAGTAAAAGCAAGGGCCGTGCCAAACCGGACCATCAACCATTATATCATTAACAGTCAATGCGTTACGCAATTTTCTTTTGGTCGGTTTAATAAAAGGTTTCGAATAAAACAAACAGCTAAAGAGCCATAATGGCAGCATTCTGCCATCTTAACTTAAGAACATGCCATATTGGCACTTCAGCTGTCTACGAACTCCAGGCGCAATCACAAAAACGGCCGCCGGAGATGAAACCGGCGGCCGTTTTTGGCAGCACCAAATGATGGAATCTTTTATTCCTGCTTGTCCTGTTCGTTCTTGCAGTTGTCGTGCTGGTGACGGTTCCCGCTTCTGCGCGGACATTCGGTAGCGGTGGCGCTGAATTCCTCCAGTGGAACCCGCCGCTTGTAGCCTTCGCGGTTCACAAGCTCCACTTCCTCCTGGAACAGGTCGACAGCCGAGACGCGCTCCTCGCGCCCCTCGCCGGTACAAAAGAGCTTGCCCTCTTTCGGAAATTTACGCGTCTGTTTCTTGTAGAATTCCCGCTCGTACATCAGGCAGCACATCAGCCTGCCGCACAAACCCGAGATCTGGCTGGGATTGAGCGAGAGGTGCTGGTCCTTGGCCGCGCGCAGGGTAACCGGCTCGAATTCGCTAATGAAACTGGTGCAGCACAGCTTGTAGCCACAGCGTCCGCAGCCGCCCAGCCTGCGGGCCTCGTCGCGTACGCCGATCTGCTTGAGCTCGATCCTGGTGCGGAACACCGCGGCCAGGTCCTTGACCAACTGGCGGAAATCGACACGTTTGTCGGCGGTGAAATAGAAAATCACCTTGTTCCCGTCGAACTGCCATTCGGCGTCGACCAACTTCATCTCGAGACCGTGTTCAGCCACTTTTTTCTCACAGACCTCGAACGCTTCGCCCTCTTTCTCGCTCATCCGGCCGAGTTTCTCCGTTTCGTGCGGGCTGGCCATCCTGCGGATGATTCCCAGCGAGCCTTTCTTGTCCGGCATTTTGCGCCCGGCCACATCGCCTGTTTCAGTCACCTGGCCCAGGTCCTCGCCGCGATCGACCTCGACTATCACGTAATCGCCGACCTTGATTTTCAAGCCCTGGCGGTTGCGAAAATAGTCTTTTCGCTCGCGTTTGAACTGCACCTCTATAACATCCGACTGTTTATTCTCGGGTTCTTTCACCGATAACCTCTCTCATTTCGTTCAGCAGCGACCAGCCCAGCAAACGCAGGTTGACATTCCGGTTGAGGCTGTCGCCTAGGTTGACCATTCTCTCGACTAATTTAATTAAACTCCCTGAATCCGCAACCCGTTCGGCGAACCCGGCGACTGCCTTCGAATCCGGCTCCCGCGAGGCGACACAGCCAAGCAGCGCGTCGCGAAGAGAACCGGCCAGCACCGCCGCGTAGCGCTCGAAATCTCCGCGGTTATGAAACGGTCCCTTACGCTCATCCAGCAGGGCCAGCAGCGGTCCCGCGGAGCGATTCATCACCGCCTCGAACGTTCGCTCCACCCACTCGCGGTCTGACTCCAGATCTCCCTTGTCGCCCATGGCCAGGGCCGCCGGCAGGCTGCCCCCGGCAAGACGCGCGGTACTGGCCGCGGTATCAGGCTCCATCCCGAAACGCCCGGCCAGCAGGCGCTCGACAGTCGAGAGCGCCGGACGGGTAAGCTGAAGTCGCTGGCAGCGGCTGAGGATAGTGGGCAGCAGGCTGGAGGGCCGTTCAGTGCAGAGGATGATCTTCACATCCTTCCGGGGTTCCTCCAGCAGCTTGAGAAACGCGTTGGCGGCTTCCTGGCGGAGACGGTCGGCGTGGGTGACGACAAACACCTTGCAGCGTCCCTCGTAGCAACTCCGCCCGGCCTCGGCCCTGATCCGGGCGACCGATGGCAGGTGATGCTCGGCCTTCTCGGCGAACTCGACGGCCTGCGACGGGTTCTGGCGCTTGCGGTTGAACAGCTCTTCGAGCTTGCCCGCGTCCGGAGCGCCACCGCTGTAATAGCTGCCGGGCAGGGGGAAGATCCAGAAAACATCGGGGTGGTTGAGCGAGGCCACCTTGCGGCAACTGTTGCACTCTCGGCATGCGGGGGTGTTTCCCCCGCCGGTTTCGCAGTTGAGCGAGGCCGCCAGCCAGAACGCCAGGCTGCTTTTTCCGCTGCCGTCGCCGCCGAAAAACAGCAGCGTTCCACCCAGGCGGTCGCGGGTCATCGCGCTGATCAGCATCGCAACCTGCAGGTCCTTGTCCACCAGTTCGCTCAGCCCCAGGGGGTTTATCCGTGTGGCGCTTTCAGCCATCTGCATTCCCCGCACATTATTTTTTGCCCAGCCAGGTTATCGGATTAACCGCCCTGGTGCCGTCGCGAAGCTCGAAATACAGCATCGGCCCCTGCAGGCTGCCCGTTTCGCCGACACTGGCGATCACCTGGCCCTCGCCGACAAAATCGCCCGCGTCCACGTAAACGTCACTCAAGTGGGCATAGATAGTCCACATCCGCGACCCGTGGTTGATCATTACCGTCTTCCCGTAACTCAGATACCACTCGGCCATCACCACGTTGCCCGCGGCGACAGTGTGGACTTCCTCACCGCGCGGCGCCCTGATTTCGAGGCCGTTGTTGATCACTTTCGTCTTGGTGGTCCGGTCGGTGTAGGGGCCGAACCCGCGGACAACCTCGCCGCGCGCCACCGGCCAGTTCAGCCGGCCCATCCTGCCATCCAGGTAGGCGATCTCGGGCGGCAGTGTCCGGCCCTCGCGGCGGGCGCGCTCCAGGGCCTCCTTGCGCCGGCGTTCGATCTCGGCGATCAGGGCCACTATCTGCTGACGGTCGGCCTTGCGCTGCTCGAGAATTTTCAATACCTCGGCCCGCTCCGCCTTGACCGAACCGAGGAGCTTCTGACGCTGGTTTTCGGAGCGCTCCAGGCTCGCCTGTTCCCGCTCAAGCTCGCCCCGCCGCTGAATACGAAGGGACAGCTTACGCTCGCTGGCTCCCCGGTACTCGCCGTAGGTGCGCTGCAGCTCGCGCACCTCGCGCACCAGCCGCTTGTCCTGGGCCGCTATCAGGGTCAGGTATTTGATCCGCTTGAGAAAATCGGTAAACGAGTGACTTTCCAGCAGCACCTGCACCGAATGGAGGCGGCCGCGTTTGTAAATCTCGCGCAGCCTGCGGTCCAGAATCGACTGCTTGCGCTCCAACTGCTCGGAAAGCGACGAGAGCTGGCGGTTGATATAGTTCAGCTCGGCGTTGAGTTCGCTGATCTCGCTGTTGAGGCTTTTCAGGTTGCGCCGCGACTGGTCGATCCTGCGTTCTACATCCTGGATCTGGCGGACGAGGCTCAGTTCTCGTTTGCGCAGCTGGGCCGCCTTGCCCTCGTTAGCCTCGATCTCGCCCTCAAGCTGCTCGAGCTTACTGCGGCTGCTTTCCAGCTCCTGTTCGGCCTGACGTACTTTTTCCCGCTGGGCGGGACAGTCGCGCCAGAGCAATGCGCCCAGCAGCAGCAGCGGGAAAAGGGAGGATTTTATGAGAGTCGATGCTGTCCGCATCGTTCCGTTCGCAGTGAGAGTTGGCAGTTGAACCGTGCGCCGGCCCGGCTAGATTCTGCGGAGGTATCTGCCCAGCGAGATCCAGCTCCCGATCAGCCCCATCAGCGCTCCGGCGGCCACGGTATAGAGGTAATAGCGGTCGGTGAAACTGGTGACCTGGATCAGCCGGCGGCTGAAAACCTCGGTGAGGGCATAGATCATCCCCACCGCCAGGATTCCGCCGAGAGTGCCTTTCAGGAAACCCTCGATCAGGAACGAGCTCCGGATGTAGCCGTTGGTGGCCCCGACAATCTTCATGATGAAGATTTCCCGGCTGCGGCTGAAAACCGCGATCTTGATCGCGCTGGAGATCAGCACAATGGCGATTATCCCGAGCAGTGTTCCGCTGATCATGCCCACGACGCTGACCGCGTGTTTGAAGATGTCCATCCTTCGCAGCCATTCACGGCCGTAATCGACTTCCTCGACGAACGGCAGTTCCGCGGCGCGTCCGGCCACGGCCTGTACATGCAGGGTATCGCGGTAGCCGGGCTTCATCGTGATATTCAGCGAGGCCGGCACAGGGTTGGTTTCCAGGTCTCGAAGCAGGTCGCTGTCCGCGCCCAGGTCGCGGCGGAAATTCTCGAGAGCCTCTTTTTTGCTCAGGAAGCTTACCCGGTCCACACCCTCGATCCGGCCCAGGTCCTCGACCGCCATTCCCACCCGGCCGGTGTCCGCGTTGTCACGCAGATAAACGACTATCTCGACCTTGCTTTCAAAATAGCGGATCAAGGTGTTGAGGTTAAGCAGCGCCAGGCCGAACATCCCCAGCACCAGCAGGCTGAAGCCGGTGGAAAGCACGGCGAAAAAGGACATCGTCTTGGCCCGGCTGAATCCGAGCAGCGCCTCACGCAAGGATCGCAACACTTACCGCCTCCCCGACCACGAAAAAAATTACCATCATCTCACCGGCTGCGCTTCCCCGCCGGCCAGCGGCGGCTCTTCCGGGGCAAACCCGCTGTTGGGGCCGTCGTAGATCAACCTGCCGCCGGAGACATGCAGCCGGCGCACCTGGTCGCGGCCCTGCAGCAGGCCGTAATCGTGGGTAGCCATCAGCACGGCCATGCCCATGGCGTTGATATCCTCGAGCCGCTTCAGAATCTCGCGGCTGATTCCCGGGTCGAGGTTACCCGTCGGCTCATCGGCGATCAGCACGAACGGCTCACCCACCAGGGCGCGGGCGATCGCTACCCGCTGCTGCTCGCCCCCCGAAAGTTCGAGAGGGAAGCGGCGTTCCTTGCCGGCCAGGCCCATCTGCTCCATCACCTCGGCAACGCGCCTGCGGACAACCGAACGCGGCGTGCCGGTAACTTCCAGGGCGTAGGCCACATTCTCGCCGGCGGTCCGGTTTTCCAGCAAGCCGAAATCCTGGAACACGATTCCGAGCTTGCGGCGGAGATAAGGGATCCTGCGGCGGGAAAGCTTGCGGGAGGAGAATTCGGCTACCCGGACCTCGCCGGAGAGCGGACGGAGATCGTGGTAGATCAGCTTGAGCAGGGTGCTTTTACCGCTCCCGCTCGGCCCGGTCAGGAAAACGAACTCGCCTTTCCGGATATGGAAATCGATACCGTCAAGCACGCGCGCGCTTTTGGCATAACCGGCCGAGACATTGTTGAATTGAATCATCCTTTGTTCTCCAGCCGGGCCGATTTGACAGCCAGTTCCAGTGCGTGGGCCATACTGCTCTCATCGGCAATCCCGCGGCCGGCGATATCCAGGGCGGTGCCGTGGTCGGGCGAGGTGCGTACGAAGGGCAATCCCAGGGTCACATTCACTCCGCCGCCGAACGCGTGCATTTTTATCGCCACCATCGCCTGGTCGTGATACATCGCCAGGACGGCGTCGAACTCACCGCGCGCCGCCCGGACGAAAACCGTATCGGCGGGGAACGGCCCGGCCACATCGAGACCAGCGGCGCGGGCGTCTTCCACCGCCGGGGCGGTGATGCGCTGGTCCTCGTCACCCGCCACCCCGCCATCGCCCAGATGCGGATTCAGGCCGCAGACAGCGATCCTGGGGCCGGTGATCCCGAATACCGATTTCAGCCCGCGGTCGATCACCCGGCACTGACGGACAATCAACTCGCGGTCAACCAGCGAGGGGACCCGGGCCAGGGCCACGTGGGTAGTGGCCGGCACCACGCGAAGGTCTCCGCCGGCGAGCATCATCGACACATCCACGCCGCCGCTTAGCTCGGCCAGCATCTCCGTGTGGCCCGGGTAATTGTAACCGGCCAGGTTGAGCGCGTGCTTGTCCAGCGGAGCTGTCACCAGGGCGGAGGCCGCGCCGCGGCCGATCAGCTCCACCGCCAGCTCGACAGCTCGGCCCGCCCAACGCCCGGCCAGGGTTTCGTCACCGGCCAGACTTGTTCTGATCCCGGACATCGACCCCGATTCCAGCTCGGAGTCACCACCTTCGGCGATATCGACGATGTTATCCAAAGCCGTCCGCACCATCTCCGGGCAGTCTCCAGCGGGCCACAGTTCCACGGCCTGCATCCTCAGCGCCACGGCCGGACCGACAACAAGCGGGTGGAGCCTTGCCCGGAACTGATTGCGAGCGAGCGCTTTGAACAGCACCTCGGGCCCTATCCCGCGGACATCCCCGGCGGACAGGACCACGACCGGTAAATCCTGATTATCCGATGCGTTGCTCATCTGTCCCAGCTCCCCGCTCAGGAGCTGCCGTCCAAAGGCGACCAGCCCTCGAAACGAACGTCGATATAGGTTTTCTTGCGCAGCTGATCGACATAGGCCCTGATCCGCTTGGGATACTCCAGGCGCTCGATCACCTGGTGCTTGATGTCCTCGAAGGCCAGCGGGGCCTCTTCCTTGCGTTCCAGTTCGCAGACCATCAGCCAGCCGTGGGGCTTCATCTCGATCACAGGGGAGATGCGGTGACCGCCGCTGTCCGGCACGGGAGTCAACTCACCCCAGAGCGCGTCGCGAAACTCGGCCGGCTCGATATTTGCGACGACCGAGAAACTGGGAGATTGGCTCATTCCCTCTTTCTGGTCGCTGTATTCCATGGCCAGTTGGTAGAAACTCTCGCCGGCCAGAATCCGTTCCCGCAGCGATTCGGTGAGATTGTACGCCCGCTGCCAGTCGTCCTCGCCGATCACGGCGGCGGCCAGGATATGCCGCGCCTTGACCTCTTTCTGGCGGCGGGCCTCGACACGGATCAGGTGCCAGCCGAACTTGGTCTGCACCATCCGCACGTCGCCCACCTTCATGCTGAACGCCGCACCCTCGAATTCTTCCACCATCTCGCCGCGGCTAAAAAACCCCAGATCGCCGCCGGACGAGGCACTGGGTCCATCGGAGTTATGCTCGGCCAGCCAGGCGAAATCCACCTGCCTCTCCAGAAAGACCCTGTACAGGGAATCGATCCTGGCCTTGGCCCGCAAGACTTCGGCCTCGCCGGGTTCTGGCGGCACGATCAGATACTGGAACTTGACCTGTTCCGGGCTGTTGCCCATCGGCTGCTGCTCGAACAGCTCGCGGGCCTCGTCCTCGGTAATTTTGACCTGGGGAAGTTCGTGGCTGTGCTCCTGAAGGTATTTCTGGCGCAGGAGTTCCTCGGTGGCCTGCTGACGGTACATCTCTTTGAGTCCGACCATGGTCTGGCCGACAGCAGCCAGGTCGCGCTGAAAGGCGGCATCGGATGAATAGCGGCTGCGAAGTTCGCCCAGGTGGCTTTCCACCAACCGGTTCACTTCGTCGTTGGTGACTTCGATCTTGGCCGCGCGGGCGTGATGGAGCAGCACGTTTTCGGAGATTTCCTTCTCCATCACTTCCAGGGACAGCAGCCTCATCGCGGTCGTATCGTTGACATCGACCCCCCGCTGCTGGGCGGTCGTGATCGTGAGCATCTTAATTTCGCTCGAAAGGATGATCTCGCTGCCCACCACCGCGGCGATATCATCGAGTACCAGTCTGCCGCTGCCATCGCGCTGCTGGGCGGCGGCAGACCCGGCGGCGAGCAGCAGGGCAAGGATCAATCTGACTGTCATCGGTTACACCTCTTTCGGGCAGCGATTCTTTTTTATCGGCGTAGGTTAGAAAAAAAGTACGCGTAAATTGTGCTACCGTTTAGTATCCCCTGCGGGGAAAAATGTTCGCATCCGGTGAGCGCAGGCCGAACCGCGGATGGCACGGCTATCCTGCTGTCCTGTCGTAAATTGAAAATATAACGAGCGTGGGCGGGAGTGTCAATCCGCTCCCTGGGATATCAGGGAACCACCCGGATGTCGGCGTCGGGGTGGGCGGCCGGGTCGAAAGTGATCACCTCGGAGTCCCCGCCCCAGATCACCCTTACGCTCAGCCTGTCCAGACGGACAACCTCCGGCGCCGGATCACCCTCGCGCCAGGGATAGATTACCGCGAGGTAGCGAATCCGGCGGCAGGGTTCCGTATTCGAGAGCCAGATATTGTGGGTGACCACCTCGGGGTAATCGCCCTCCCAGTTGCGGTCGTAGCGGGTGATCGGCCTGACATGGGGACGGTAATCCTCCCCGGTGATCGGGTTGACCAATCCCTGCCCGGCCAGCCTGTCCTCGAATTCGGTTTTCCTGTCGGCGGCCACGCTGACCAGGATGTTGACCCCGCCGAGAGTGTAGGTGAACTCTCCCCGGCCGCCGTCCCATTCAAGCGGGACCTCCTGCAGAACGTGATAGAGCCAGCTGAATGTGCTGCCCTCCGGCCGCTGAGCCGAGTCTACCTCGAGATCGTCGAGCATCACGAAATAGCGGCCGTCGACGAAGAGCACGTGACGGTCGGCGCGCAGGAGATACGACAGGTCGCGCTCTTCGTAGGGATCGTTTGTCCCGTCACCCAGCTTGCCCCAGAACTCGCGGTAGAGGTAAGGGTACTGGATGTACGAGTTCGCCGCCTCGCCCTTGATGTAGACCGTCCCGTCGCGCTCGGCGTAGCGCTCGATCCTGGCCGCCCAGGGATTGTGAAGTTCCAGCCGGAAATTGTTCATCCGCGCCGGGTTGGGCTGCGCCTGCCCCAGCCCGTCAACCAGCACGATATTGTGGCTCATCGAGTGGTGGGCGTGACGGTCTCCGTTCTGGGTGCTGCCGCCGGCGTGGGTGATATTCTCGCCGTAGGCGTAAATCTGGTAGCCGTTGTCGCTGAAAAAGCTGTGGTTGTAGGCGCCGCGCGGCCGCGCGCGGAAGGTTATCCCCACGTTATCGGCAAAGTTGTCGAGTTCGCCGGGGTAGAGGTTGCTGGCGCTCACCCAGCCGCCGTCGGGGAACAGCCGCGAGCGCGGGGCCGGTTCCCTGGTCTCCGGCTTTTTGTAGTAATGCGGCAGGGCATACTCGATCCAGGGCCTGTGGTACTTGCGATGGGTGCCGTAGCCGATCTGCTCCAGCCTGCGGAGGGCATCGCTCCAGCCGGTCAGGAACCGGGCGTTGCCGGTAAGATAGGCCAGTTTGCGGAAACTGCTGACCCGGTTATTAAGGTAATACGGCTCCATCAGGCCGATATTGCCGAACGAGAGGTGCGGCAGACCCATCACGGCCGTCCTGGTGAACCATTCGCCGATATCGTGCAGAAACGGATTGCGGCCGAAATTCGCATCGGCCAGCGCCATGTCGTAGTAACTGACGGCGAACGTGTGCCACTTGAACTTGGAGAGTCCGTAGCCGGGACCCTCGTTCCACGCATCCTGGCCGAACGGGCTGTTGACGCCGGTGTAATAGTTGACCGCCAGCTCGTAGGTGGTCTGGAAAATCCCGCCCTCCTCGTAAGCGGCCAGCCCGGCCGGGACTGTGTAGTTGATATTCTCGAACGGGTGGCTGGAGGGCCCCACCGCTATGCTGCCGGCGGATACGCGGGTGCCCCTGCGCTGACGCCAGGAGTAGCTGTTGACGATATGGTCGGTGCGCCAGCGGAGGCTTTCGAGCACGATCTTGCGCATATCGGCGGTCAGGCGGTCGTGGAACCAGTCGTAGAACAGGCTCAGGTATTCATTGAGCGCAACCGCGTCCTCGCCGCCGCCCTCGGTGCCGGAGGGCGCGGTAGCCCCGCCGGTGGTCCAGCCGGCGACAGTCACCATCCGGCCGGCTACGGCCAGGAACCTGTTATCGCCGGTGAGCATGTGGGCGAACGCCATGTTCATCAGCCGCTCGATTATCAGCATATACGGGTCATCGCCGCCGTCGGGGTCGGGCCAGGCCGGGATATCCGGGTACAGGGCGCGCAGGGAATCACGGCCGATAGTGTCGGTGCGGGGGAAGTCGGCGAACCAGGACGCCCGCAGGTCGGCGGTGGCCTCGCCGAGGACTTTCTCGTAGATCTCGCGGCTGAACGGGTGGGTTCTGGCCAGGGCGCGCAGGCTGTCGGTGTTGGAGCGGGTAAAGATGATCCGCGGGTGGCCGACGCCCTTGAAATCCGGTTTCGCCAGGCCGGAGCGGTCCCAGGTGACGGCTTCCGGCGCAATGACGAACGAGCGGGTTTTCCGCCAGTCGATCCCATTTACGAGTTCAGGGTCGTAGTAACCGACCCGCCAGTAAATCGCGCCCGGCGCTGGAAAGGGGGAGAGCGTGTTGTAGAAATTGAACGGAGTGGCCGGGATATCCACCAGCACGCTGTCGAAATCCGGGTCGGCGGAGACCTGGAAGCGCCAGTGGCGGATGGGCAGGTGGTTCCGGTCCTCGCGGCCCGGCGGGAGCATGATTGTCGGTTCGTAAGGCCAGCTGAACCGCGGGGGGTTGAGCCGCACGGTGTCGCGGTCGCCGGGCCGCCAGACCACGGCCAGGTTGTAGAGCATGCTCTCGGACACCGGCTGGCCGCTGTTGGCCCCGGTGAAGACTACTAATCTCTTTCCTTCAGTAACGGCACCTTTATTACAACCATAAACGAAAACAAAAAAAAGCACTAAGAGTAAGTTACCAGTGCTCATATTAAGGCGATGATTTATATTGCATTCACTAAAAATTTTTGAATCCCCGATTCATTTGATTCAATATTTGAAAATATCTTTTCCCCAACATCACAATATCTCGCGACCACTTTTGTATTTATTTGTTCCAAATCTTCAAAAATGCCCAATGAGCTAAATTCAAATCCCCATTTCTCAAATTGGAAAAGAGTAATTGTTGCGTCTCTAGTTTTGTCCTCATTAGCCAGAGCAAAAATAAGTAGTGGCCTTTTCATGCTATTGATTCTACAATCAACAACATATTTCTTTTTATTATCTCTTTCCTTGCTAAACCAATCGAATTCAACTCTACTTTCATCCATATTTTCTAAAATAACTCGCCTGAAATCTTCGTAAAAAATCGATTTTGCTCTTTCTTGAGCTAAATACTCTATATCCGAGATTTTTATTAATCCTTGAATAAAAGAAAATACTGAGTCGCCAAATTCACCATTTTCAATTTTGAGTCTCAACTCCCCTCTATTATCTTTTATACCGTACTGCTCCAAAGTTGTATTTATTATTTTGTTTCTTGTTCCTCGACTCAAATCGTTTTCTTCCATTTCATATGTCAGATGCATGATTGTATGGCCTTCATCTGACAAATACCAGTGCGCACCACTTTTTTTGATTAAAACAACGAAGTGATCACCATCACTAAATGTGAAAGGCGTGGATACAAAATACCTGTCTATACCTTCTTTTTGTATGTGAACTTTCTCACATATTTTTTTCTTAACTTCTTCTTCTATTTTGGTTATGTTCACCATAATAAATCACCAAAGCTTCATTTGTCCGTCAAGTGACGGTGTAAAACCACATTCTTGCAACATCAAACTCAGTGCACTATCTAAATCAAAAAAACTTTTTGATAATTCTGCGTAAGTTTCATCCTTCCATGGACTGTCTACATATTTTTCTGTAGCTGTGTGTTTGTGAAAACCACGGAATGTTTCCTTTTCCAAATGATTTGTATGTTCATGTGTATTTCCGTTGTAGCGCCGAAGAATTATTATCCTGTTGGTTTCCTGTGGACAATACGCTAAGATCACAGAAAATGACAAGTGATTATGTTGGCTTTGACGCAAAAGCAACCTGAAATAATTCCCATTCTCGCCCTCTAATTCAAGTTGAGCTTCCTTATTTCTATTTCTAATCTTTAATGTTAGCCTCTTTTTATAATCGGGAGGTAATCTTTTCTCCTCTCTCAATAACTCTTCTATCCAATCATCTGTTAATTCTTTCACGTCATTCTCCTCAACTAAACATTAAAACCTCCTTAGAATTTATTCAAATCAAAACCCTAAATCAATTGTCTTTGTATAAAATCAAAACAGCACCCTGGCCCCGGCCGAGGGCCGCAGGGCCAGCAGGGCGTCCTGGGGGCGCTGGGCGTAGCGCTCGGCGGCGGCGGGGAATTCCTTGATCGCGTCTTCGTAATATTTCTCCTTCAATGCCGCCAGGACCGTGTCCACCTTGTCATCGGCAACGAGGTGGACCGTGCAGCCGCCCCAGCCCGCGCCGGTCAGACGGCTGCCGCTGGTGCCCGCCTCGCGGCCGAAATCGACCAGCAGCTCCAGGCTGGGGTGGGAAATCTCGAAATCATCGCGGCAACTGATCCAACTGCCGTTCATCCGGCGGCCGAACGCCTCCCCGTCGCCGGCCTCGATCACTTTCACGCTCTCCTCGACCCGGATCGCCTCTGAGATCACGTGGCGCGCCCGCGCACCGATCCGCAGGCCGTCCTCCGGCTCGGGCAGCGGCTCGCCGGAGCGGGCCGTGTAGAGCGTGCTTTCCACCTCTTCCAGGGGTTTGTCCAGGAATTCGGCGACATCATGCCTGGTGTAGCGCTCGCGGGTGAAAGTCCGCTCGTGGCCCCTGAGGGTTTCGACCCTGCCGAGCTTGAAAAAGATATCCCCGATCCGCTCGATACCCTCGCCCTCCAGCCCCATGGTTTTAACCATCATGGCGCAGGCGATCTGGCAGGCGGCGGGCAGGAGGTTGAACCTGATCCGCGAGACCTCGGTCTTGGCCGAGACAACCATCGAGTTGGCCACGACGATCGTGAAGCCGGCGGGGAGCGCCACGGGCCGGGCGGAGAGCGGAAAGAAACCGATCCTGAGCGCCTTGCCTTTTTCGCTGAGGATACTGGCGGCGTGATCCATCCCGCCGCCCTGGGTGCCGACATACCACTCGGCCCTGGCCATCAGGTCGGCCAACTCCAGCGGCGGCATGCCGAGGCCGGAGGACTCCAGCACGGCCATCGCCGAGGCGACCACCAGGGTGCTGCTGCTGGACAGGCCGGAACCGACCGGCACGGTGCCGAGAAACGAGCCGTTGAATCCCTTGAGCTTTTCCACGCCGCCCTGGTGATCGACAATCCCCTGCACGCCGGCCTTGATATAGTTGCCCCAGTCGCCGGTGTCGAACTTGGGAATGTCGGGGGAGATCTCGAACTCGCGGTCGTCGTATTCCGGGTTGACCGCAATCACCTTCCTGTCATCGCGGGGAGAGAGTGCGATCAGCATATCGTAGTCGATAGCCATCGGGAACACGGGGAGTCCGTTGTAGTCCAGATGTTCGCCGATCACGTTGACCCTGCCCGGAGCCTTGAGCACGATTACCTGCTTATCCTCGGGAAACCTTTCGGCGTGGTATTCCAGCACTCGCAGGAAACGGTCGGTGACGTCGATGTTGTAATGCTTGTCGAGCTGAGCCAGCAGTTCGGAGTCCCTGTCGCCGAGACGGGCGATCAGCTTATCTCTGTCTGTCATCTTGCGGTCTCCCCGGAGTACTTTTCTGTTGGTATAGTTAACGGCGGAAGCGCTCAAGCCGCCGGCGGATTACCCGTTTATCCCATCCTGGGCTTTTCGCCGGTGCGAAACACCACGCGGTCGTAGGCCGCCCCGGGCCGGAGGTTGCGGAAGTTGACTGGGAGGCAGGCCGCGAATTTTTTATCGTCGATCGTAACGCGGAACGGCCCGCCGATTTCGAACTTCACCGTATCGACCATCTGCACATCGTTCAGGGTGATCTCGCTGCCCCCCTCATCGAGAGGCATCACCGCACCCAGCTTGCCCCAGCCGACATCGTTATCTCCCTGAGCGATCCTGACAACCGGTAAGTCCATTGCCTGCTCCTGTTGTTTTGGCCGAATCAGGGCGGACACGTGGGTCCGCCCCTACATCAAATCCTTAGCGGACGAAACAGTGAATTGGTCTGGTGAAAATGATTAGAAATATTAACCTGTTCAGGTTTTTTTCTTTAGCCGTTCGATCTCGCGCCAGGCGATATCCCGGCGGCAGTAGCCGCCATCGAACGAGATCAGGTCCACGCCCTCGTACGCCCTGGCGGCGGCATCGGTCACATTGCCGCCCAGGCCTGTCACACCCAGCACGCGGCCGCCGGCGGTAACCATCGAACCATCGCACTCAGACGTGCCGGCATGGTAGACGATAATATCTTCCCTGCCGTCCAGCTCCGGAGCGAATTCGATTCGCTTGCCCTTTTGATAGCCGCCCGGATAGCCGCCGCTGGCCATCACCACGCACACTGCCGCCCCGTCGGTGACCCCCGCTTCCGCGCCGGAGAGCGACCCCACCGCGGACTCTTTCATCAGCTCCAGCAGGTTCCCCTCGAGCAGGGGCAGCACGACCTGGGTTTCGGGATCGCCGAACCGGCAGTTGAACTCGACCACTTTGGGTCCATCGGCGGTAATCATCAAGCCGGCATACAGGCAGCCCCGGTAGGGAGTTCCCCTGAGCGCCAGCTCCGCCACCACCGGCTCCATAATCCGCCGCATCACAGTGCCCATCAGCAACGGAGTGGCGATTGCCACGGGGGCGTATGAACCCATACCGCCGGTATTGGGTCCGGTGTCTCCCTCGCCGACCGCCTTGTGGTCCTGGCTGGGCACGAGCGGCACCACGTTCCGGCCATCGGCCAGGGCCAGCACACTCAGCTCCTCGCCGGTCATCATCTCTTCGATCACCACCGCAGCGCCCGCCTCGCCGAATGCACGGTCGGCAAGGATCAAGTTAACGGCGTCGCGGGCCGCCAGCCGGCTGCGGCAGACAATCGCACCCTTGCCCGCAGCCAGGCCATCGGCCTTGACCACACACTGCTCGGGTCCATTGCCGATATGGGACAGCGCCGCGCCGAGTTCGGTGAACACTTCGAACGATGCTGACGGCACACCGGCATCGCGCATCAACTGCTTGGAGAACACCTTGCTGCTTTCGATTCTGGCCGCCCCGGCACCGGGACCGAACACATCGCGCCCGGCGGCGATCAGGGAGTCGGCCAGGCCATCCGCCAGCGGGACCTCCGGCCCCACCACCACCAGATCGGAATCGATTTCATTTGCCGTCCGCACGACTGCTCCCACGTCGGTGGGACCGACATCCACACTCCGCGCAAGGCCGGCCATGCCGGGGTTACCGCGGGTGATATAGAATTCACTTTCAGGGCTGTCGGCGGCAAGCCGCCACAGGAGGGCATGCTCACGCCCCCCGTTACCGACAATCAGCACTTTCATTTCAACTCTCCGCGGGGCTTAACTTGACGTATTCTCTCTAATCCAGTCCAGGTAGGGTCCGTGCCCGGCCTCGATCGGCAGGGCGACCACCTCGGGGACCTCGTATGCGTGCAGCTCAACCACCCGGCTGCGCAGGGACTCGAAGAGCGCCGCGCGGGTCTTGAGCATCAGCAGGACCTCGAGCTCATCCTCCACTTTACCCTGCCAGCGGTAGATTGAACGGACCGAGCCCAGCACGTTGCCGCAGGCGGCCAGGCGCTCCTCCACCACTGTCCGCGCGATTAGCAGAGCGTCGTTTTCACTGCCGACGGTTACGAACACAGCAATAAATTTTTGTTCGTGCTTTGAGTTCAAAGACTGCCTGCTTATTATGTTATCTCGTCGCCAACCTGAAATTCGGTGTGAAAATCAAGCTAACACCTACCAGTTGTGATGGCAATACCACCCGGCCAGGGCGAGTGACGGGAATACCCAGCCGAATATTTGCCGCAACCGAGTAGGTATAAATGGCAAGTTTCCCCATTCACCAGTTTTGACAGGAGTGTTCGACTTGAGCGGAATTATGTGGTGCCGCCTGTTCTGTGGAGTATCAGCCTGCCTGGTTCTGCCGGCCTGCGGTGATGGCGGCTCGCCGACCGGTCCGGAGCCTCCGGAGGAACTGGTTTTCGAGTTCACGTTCCAGAACTCGAATGAAGGATTTTCAATCGGATTCGTCGACTACCCCGAGGGACGCGAGGTGGATTTTCAGTTGAGCGGCGGCTGGGCGGCTCTCCCGCAGCACGATTCTTTGGATGCCGGAGATAAGGGCATAATGCTGCACGGGTCGAACCGCAGCGAAGACCTGTTCATATTCGTCAAGCGCATGCTGGATACAGACGACGGAGTGGAGGCCGGAGTGGTCTACAAGCTGGAGATGACAATCAAGCTCGCCAGCAACACCGGCAGCGGGTGCTATGGGATCGGCGGGGCACCGGGCAAAAGTGTGTTTTTAAAGGCGGGAGCCGTCCCTGTGGAACCGTAAGCCGTTCTGGGCGATGAGATTCTACCAGCTCAATATGAACAAAGGCTCTCAGTCCAACAGCGGAGTTGACGACCGGGTGCCAGGCGATGTGACCAATGGAGCCGATAACTGTTCCGGCGGATTGTGGATGTACAAGACACTGACTCTTGATAATTTTTACGTGAGGGCCTCGAACGAAAGTGAAATCTGTCTGCTGCTAGGGACGGACAGCGGCTACGAAGGGATCACGACACTATACTTCTCCGAAATATCGGTCGTGCTGACTCCCATTGACCCGGACATTATTATTCCGGGCACCTGAGATTGAAAATGGAATCTGTATCAGGCGCGGAGGCGGCCCATCGAGGGCCGCCTCCGCGCGTTATGTACC
>VRUH01000019.1:66383-66703 GCA_019456185.1 Candidatus Glassbacteria bacterium
CGCCGCCGCTTTTTGCCTTTCGTTTTTGCCTTTACCCGAGATTATATACTTCCGCAGGTGTCCGGTAACAAATCAACTCCACGATCTCCGGCTCCAGGCCCAGGCCGTGAAGAGCGAAACTGCCCACGACCCGACGGAACGGTGCATGCTGCTGAACATGGTCTGCCCTGAGAAACTCGATATGCGATTTGGCGTAGGCGATACTGGTAAGCTCGTATGTCTGTTCGATACCGGCGTCCCGGTCCGGTTGCAGGTCGTTTTGAAGTTGGAAACTCTGGCTCTGGATCCCGGTGGCCACATCGCTGTCGAGATATATCAGA
>VRUH01000020.1:0-47777 GCA_019456185.1 Candidatus Glassbacteria bacterium
CGCAGGGGAGAACCTTTTGTTCGCCCGCGCGCAAGAACCACCCCGCAGCAAGCTGCGAGGAATTCTCTTCGATTAAAAACCGGACCGAGGCCTGAGTTGTCCGGGGCTTTGCAAGTCACGCGCACTAGATCACGTATGATAATCCGCGTTGATTCTGATATAGTTGCAGGTCATGTCGCAGGTCCAGAACCTGCAGCACTCGCCTCCCATCCCGAGTTCGATTTCGATCAGCACTTCATCGCCGGCAAGCTTTGCGGCCAGGTCGGCGTCTGGCGTATCCGACGGCTCTCCGGCGCTGAACGCCGCCAGCCCGTCGAACCGGACCGTTAGCCGCTCGGGGTTAACCTCCACGCCGCTGTAGCCCACTGCGCTGACAATCCGCCCCCAGTTGGGGTCCTGCCCGTAGAGCGCGGTTTTGACCAGCGGGCTGTTGGCCACCGCACGGGCCACCCGGGCCGCGTCCTCGAAACTGGCCGCGCCGCTGACCGAGATTTCGACAAGCTTCGTGGCGCCTTCGCCATCGGCGGCGATTTTTTTTGCCAGCAGAACCGCGATTCTCTCAAACGCAGTGCAAAACAACTCGAATCCCGGGCTGTCTTCGTCCTCGATCTTCGCTGCGCCGGAGGCGCCGTTGGCCAGCACGAACACGCTGTCGTTGGGGCTGCGGTCTCCATCGACACTGATCATGTTGAACGAGCGCCCTGTGACCCGGCGCAAAGCCTCGGCC
The DNA here is from genome assembly GCA_019456185.1 of Candidatus Glassbacteria bacterium. Classification (NCBI taxonomy): domain Bacteria; phylum Candidatus Glassiibacteriota; species Candidatus Glassiibacteriota bacterium. The sequence goes on from VRUH01000020.1 coordinate 728, forward strand.
AGCGCCGGGGGGCTGATCGCCGCGTCGGTGGTGAAAAACGCGAGCATGGTCGCCATGTCCGGATGGATCATACCCGAACCCTTGGCCGCCCCCCCGATAGTGACCGGGAAATCCTCGAGCTGGAAAGCCAGCGACAGATGCTTTGCCACCGTGTCCGTGGTCATGATCGCAGCAGCGAACGATTCCTCCGCCCCGCTGTCGATTGTGCTCCCAAGCTCCTGCAAGCCGCTGGCGAGCTTGTCCATTGGAAGCTGCTCGCCGATAATCCCGGTGGACATCACGAGAGCCCTGGATGGCTCAATAGCGAACGTTTGCTCCGCGAGCTGCGCGGTCCGGCGCGCGTTGTCCATCCCCCGGCTGCCGGTGCAGGCGTTGGCGTTGCCGCTGTTGACAACCACGGCCCGGATATTTTCTGCTTCGGCTGCGAGCACTTCCCTGCAGTACAGTACGGGGGCGGCCTGCAAGCGGTTGGTGGTAAACACGCCGGCGGCGGCGCAGGGCCTGTCCGCCAGGATCACGCCGAGATCGGGAAGATTGCCGGCCTTGATTCCGCAGGCTGTCCCGGAAGCGCGGAAAGCGGGCACCGAATCGACCGAGCCGCTTTGATCGATTTCCAGATTCATGGCTTGCTCCCGTCCCTCTTTTCCGCGTTTTTCAGCACCCCGGCAAACACATCGATGAACGTATCGATCTGTTTGAGCGAGATCACCAGCGGCGGCACAGCCCTGATAACCCGTGCGCCCGCCGGGCAGACCAGCACGCCGCGCTCGCGGAAGTCCCCGATCAGGGGCGCGGCGTTTATGTTCAGCTCCAGCCCGGCCATCAGGCCCAGCCCGCGGGCGGCGACCACCAGCGAGGGGAACTGCTTTTTCAGCTTTTCCAGCCCGCGCAGCAGATGGTCGCCTTTTTGCTGAACGGCCTTGAGGAACGAGGGTTTTTTCAGTTTTTTGAGTACCTCGATCGCAGCGGCGCTGACCACCAGCCCGCCGCCGAACGTGGTTGCGTGGTCGCCCTTCTCGATTGCCGAGGCCGCTTTGCGGTTGACCAGCACCGCGCCCATCGGCAGACCGCCGGCCAGGGGCTTGGCCAGGGCCAGGATATCCGGCGCCACGCCCGAGTGCTCGTAGGCGAACAGCTTGCCGGTGCGCCCCAGTCCGCACTGGACCTCGTCGAAGATGAGCAGCACGTTGCGGCGGCGGCAGATTTTGGCCAGTTGACGGAGAAAGTTCGCCCCGGCTGGATTCACTCCGCCCTCGCCCTGGACCGGCTCCACGATCACCGCGCAGGTGTCGAGGCCGATCTTGGACTCGGCATCACCGGCATCGCCGAAGCGGGCGAAGCTGGCGCCCGGCACCAGCGGCTCGAACGGTAGGCGGTATTTTTTGCGGTCGGTCAGGGCCAGCGCGCCGAACGTGCGGCCGTGGAACGAGCCGGTGAACGCCACGAACCCGCTGCACCGGCCGCCGATATTTTTCTGGGCCCAGCGGCGGGCGATTTTCATCGCTCCCTCGACAGCTTCCGCCCCGCTGTTGCAGAAAAACACCTTATCGGCGAACGAGCCGGTCACGAGCATTTTGGCCAGCTTGACATGGGGTGCGGTGTAGTAGAGGTTCGAGCAGTGGATCAGTTTCCCGCTCTGCCCGGCGATAGCGCGGATAAGGTCCTTGTCTCCGTAGCCCAGTGCATTGACCGCGATTCCGCTGACCATGTCGAGGTAGCGTTTACCGTCGGTATCGTACAGATAACAGCCCTTGCCGTGGTCCAGTACAAACGGGGGGCGGGCATAGGTGCCGAGAATATATTTTTCCTCGTCGCTGATAACCTGCTGTGCCTTGTCCACCGGGTTGGTCTCCACGCGAGCTTCGGAAAACGGGACAGCCGGCGCCCTGTGGTGCCGGTCTGCGGGGGCGAAGCAACAAGATACAAAACACTCTGCCGGGATGCAAGCCGCAGCAGCGGCTGGACTGGCTCAAACGACAAGTCTAAAAGCGTTGAAATAGTACTTCGGTTGGTCAATCTTTTTTTAGCACTCGTTCAAGGCGAGAAACAACCCCCGCCCCCGATTCATCGGGGGCACCCCCTTTATTAAAGGGGAATTGAACGTGCCCGCCTTTGGACTGCCTGACGGTCCTGGCGATGGAGCTTTCAGTCCCCCTCAGCAAAAGGGGGAAACAGGGGGTTGTGCAGTTTCACCCTGATTCTAATTTCAGGTATAGTTCAACTCACTCCAAAGCGAACAGGTCCGTCCCTTCCGTGGCGTGCAGGCCGCGGAACTTCTTCAGCAACCTGGCGGTGACCGGTCCCGGTTTGCCGTCGCCGATAGTGCGAGAATCGAGACTGATCACCGGGATCAGCTCCGCGCCCGTGCCGGTGAGGAAACACTCGTCGGCGGTGTAGATATCGTGAAGCGTCAGCGTTCCCTCGACAGCCGGTATCCCCAGCTTGGCGGCCAGCTCCAGCACCACGCGCCGGGTCACGCCGTTCAGGATCGGGAAATGCGTGGCGGGGGTGAGCAGCCCGCCGTTTTTGACCACAAAAATATTGTCGGCCGTGCACTCGGCCACATTGCCGTCGGCATCGAGCATCAGGGCCTCGGCAACACCGGCGTCGGCGGCCTCCATCTTGGCCATGATACTGTTGAGGTAGTTCAGGCTTTTGGCGCGCTGGTTGAGCATGTCCGGCCTGATCCGCCGGGTGGAGGCCGTGACAAGCGGAATCCCCTGCTCGTAGAGCTGCTGGTTGTAGAGCTGGATTTTGTCGACGATTACGATCAGGGAACTTTTGTTGCACTTGCGGGGGTCGATCCCCAGATCACCGGTTCCCCGGGTGACCACCAGCCGGATATAGGCGTCGCGGAAACCGTTGGCGCGCACGGTATCCTCAACCACGCGGTCCATCTCTTCGCGTCCCACCGGCATCTCGAGCCTCAGCGCCCCGGCGCTCTCGAACAGGCGGTCGATATGCTCCCTGAAGCGGAAAATTCGTCCGGAGTAGACTCTGATCCCCTCGAAGATTCCGTCGCCGTAGAGCAGGCCATGGTCGAACACGCTGATCTTCGCCTGGCTTTTAGGGTAAAGCTCACCGTCGATATAAACCTTAGGTTCCATAATGCACTGGTCCGTTGCGTTAGCCGTGAAAATTTAAACTGCGGAAATGCACCCCACCGCCGGACCGGCAACCGGCGGGGGCGCGGAGTTAAAATCACCTTTCAGTTACGCTCAGCCCTTGGCGGGCCCCCGCGACTGGAGCAGCTTGTAGGTGACACTGTCGGTCAACGCCTGCCAGCTGGCCTCGACAATGTTATACGAGACCCCGACCGTGCCCCACTTATTCTGCCCGTCGCCCGACTCGATCAGCACGCGAACCATCGAACCGGTACCGCTGCCCATCGGCAGCACGCGCACCTTGTAGTCCAGCAGCTCGACCTCGGCAAGTTCGCCATAGAACTTCTCGAGGGCCTTACGCAGGGCGTGGTCGATTGCGTTGACCGGCCCGTTGCCGTGGGCGGCGGTGTGCTCGGTCTGGCCGTCGACCTTGACCACGATTGTCGCTTCCGAGCTCGGGACTTCGCTGACCGCGCGCTTCTCATCGATAACGCGGAAGCTCACCAGGTCGAAAAACCGGGGCAGCACTCCCTGGGCGCGCTTGATCAGCAACTCGAAACTGGCCTCGGCGCCCTCGTACTGGAACCCCTCGCTTTCCAGGGTCTTCAGTTTCTCCAGAATCTCGATAACTACCGGGTCCTTGCTGTCGATATCGATCCCCATTTCCTGGGCCTTGTAGAGGATGTTGCTGCGGCCGGAGAGGTCGCTGACCAGCACCCGGCGATGGTTGCCGACCAGCTCGGGGTCGATATGCTCGTAGGTCTCGGGGTTACGCATCACCGCGGAGACGTGCATGCCGCCCTTGTGGGCGAACGCGCTCTCGCCGACAAACGCCTGGCGCTTGTTGTTGGGCAGATTGGCCAGCTCGTTGACAAACCGCGACAGCTCGCGGAGCTTTTTCAGGTTTTTGTGCGGAACCGCGTCCAGCCCCATCTTGAGCATCAGGTCCGGGATAACCGAGACCAGGTTGGCGTTGCCGCAGCGCTCGCCATAGCCGTTGATCGTCCCCTGGACATGGGTCGCTCCGGCCTCGATCGCGGCCAGGGTGTTGGCTACGGCCAGTTCGCTGTCATTATGGGTGTGGATCCCCACCGGCACATCGACCGCCTGCACGACCTCGGCGACCACTTTAGTGATGAACGAGGGCAGACTGCCGCCGTTGGTATCGCAGAGCACCACCCGCTCCGCGCCGGCCTCGACCGCGGCCTTGACCGTCTTGAGCGTGTATTCCGGGTTGGCCCGGTAGCCGTCGAACATGTGCTCGGCGTCGTAGATCACAAACCGGTCGTGCTTTTTGAGGAACTCCAGGGACTCGGAGATCGCCCGCAGGTTCTCATCCAGGTCGGTGCGCAGGGCATCGCGCACGTGGAGGTCCCAGCTTTTGCCCACGACAGTCACCACCTCGGTTTCAGCGCTGAGCAGGCTGTTGATTATCGCATCGCCCTCCACCTGTCCGCCCACCCGGCGGGTCATCCCGAATGCGCAGGGTTTGGCATTCTTGAGCGGCTTCTTTTTCACTTCCTCGAAAAACAGGGCGTCCTTGGGATTGGATCCCGGATAGCCGCCCTCGATGTAGTGAAACCCCAGCTCATCGAGCAGATAGGCGATCCGCATTTTGTCCTCGAGGGTGAAGGCGATGTCCTCGGCCTGGGCGCCGTCCCTCAAAGTGGTATCGTAAACCTCGATTACTGACATCGGTTACACTCCTATTTGTTCATCCAGCTCATCATCTTGCGCAGCTTGGTGCCCACCTTTTCAACAAGGTGTTCGGCGTCCATGCGCTTGAGAGCGTTGTATACCGGGCGGTTTACCTGATTTTCCTGCAGCCACCGGCGGGCGAACACACCGCTCTGGATCTCCCACAGGACCTGTTTCATTTCCTTGCGCACGTCCTCGTTGATAATCCTGCGGCCGACTGTCAGGTCGCCGTACTCGGCGGTATCGGAGATCGAGTCGCGCATGTTGGCGATTCCGCCCTCGTAGATCAGGTCGACAATCAGCTTGACCTCGTGCAGGCACTCGAAATAGGCGATCTCGGGCTGGTAGCCGGCCTCCACCAGTGTATCGAAGCCGGCGCGGATCAGCTCGGTCAGGCCGCCGCAGAGCACCACCTGCTCGCCGAACAGGTCGGTTTCGGTCTCTTCGGCGAACGTGGTCTCCAGCACTCCGCTCCGTCCGGCGCCGATCCCGCTGGCGTAAGCCAGGGCAAGTTCCCTGGCCTTGCCGGAGGCATCCTGGGCGATCGCGATCAGCGCGGGCACGCCCCCGCCTTCCTTGAAGACACGGCGAACCAGGTGTCCCGGCCCCTTGGGCGCGACCATAAACACGTCGACGCCTTTGGGAGGCACGATCTGGCCGAAATGGATGTTGAAGCCGTGGCTGAAGACCAGCGCCTTGCCCTCGGTCATGTGGCCGGCGATCTCGGAGTTGTAGATCTGCGCCTGGATCTGATCGGGCAGCAGAATCTGGATCACATCGGCGGCCCTGGCGGCTTCGGCTGCCGTAACCGGATCGAACCCGTCGGCCTTGGCCATCTTGTAGTTCCGGGTGCCCTTCAGCTCGCTGACAATCACGTCGAAGCCGCTGTCACGCAGGTTCTGCGCCTGAGCGTGCCCCTGGCTGCCGTAACCGATAACCGCGATCTTGCGCTTTTTGAGAACCGCGGGCTTGGCGTCCTTATCGTAGTACATCTTCATCCATCACCTCCGGTAGTACTTTGAAGTTATCGAGAAAAACACTTTATGAATTTCAGCTTCAACCCGACGGCGGCCCGCCACGGAGCTGCGCGGGACCAATCCAATCCGTATAAAATAAACGCCGGCGGCCTGATTGTGAACAACCTGTCAGGAATTCAGGCCGTAATCCTGGATGACGACCAGTCCGGGCTCTTGCCGGTGTACTCACGCTTGATCGCGGTCGTGCCGGTGCGGGCCATTTCACTGATCCCGAACGGCTGCAGCATGTCGATACAGGCCTCCACCTTCTTGTGCCCGCCGGTGACCTCGATAGTGAGCGTCCGGGGCGAAATGTCAACGATCTTGGCCTGGAAAATTTCAACGATCTGGATAATGGAACTGCGAGTTGACGCGGTGCAGCTGAGTTTGATCAGCGCCAGTTCGCGGTTGACATACTCAGCGAACGTGAGGTCGGTGACCTTGATCACGTTGATCAGCCGGTTGAGCTGCTTGATGATCTGCTCGATCACCATGTCGTCGCCGGAGGTCATGATCGTCATCCGGCTCAGTTCGGGGTTTTCGGTTTTACCCACGCAGATGCTGTCCAGGTTGTAGCCTTTGCCGCTGAAAAGGTTGGAGATCCTGGCCAGCACGCCGAACTTGTTCTCCACCAGCAGCGAAATCGTATGTTGCATTTTTTCTTCTCCTGAGTGCCAGTTGGAATAGCCAACCAACCGAAAATTCATTCATCCCCGCCTCGCCCATCGGGCGGGCTCGCGGGTCCGCCCCTACCGGGGTCGGCTGAAAAGAGCTACTCGATGATATCGGTCGCCATCTTACCCGGCGGAATCATCGGGAACACGTTCTCGTGACGGTCGATGCGGAAATCGATAAAGACCGGCGTCTTCCTGACTTTGACCGCGGCCTGGAGCGCCGGCACGACTTCCTCCCGTTTGGTCACCCGCATCCCTTTGGCGCCGTAGGCTTCAACCAGCCTGACAAAGTCCGGGTTGGTGTACTCCAGGCAGGTATGGCTGTAGCGCTTGCCGAAAAACAGCTCCTGCCACTGGCGGACCATGCCGAGAAATCCGTTGTTCAGGATGCAGACTATCACCTCCAGCCGCTGGCTGACCGCCGTGGCCACTTCCTGGCTGGTCATCTGGAACCCGCCATCGCCCACCACCGAAACCACCCGGGTCCCGGGCCGGGCCAGCGCCGCGCCGATAGCGGCCGGAAAGCCGAAACCCATCGTGCCCAGGCCGCCGGAGGTGATATGCGTGCGCGGCTTGATAAACTTGTAGTGCAGGGCAGTCCACATCTGGTTCTGGCCGACATCGGAGGTGACCACCGTGTCGTCGCCGCACACCTCGTGGATTTTTTCGATCACGTACTGGGGCTTGACACCTTCGCTCTCCTTGTACTTGAGCGGGTGCGTTTCTTTCCAGTGCTCGATCAGCTTCATCCATTCGGCGGTATCCGAGGGTTTGACCATCGGCAGTATTTTCTGCATCACGTTCCTGCAGTCGCCGACAATCGGGTAATCGACCTTGATATTTTTACTGATCGAGGCCGGGTCCACGTCCACGTGGATATGTTCCGCCTTGGGAGCGAACGCATCCAGCTTACCAGTCACCCGGTCGTCGTAGCGGCTGCCGACAGCGATCACCAGATCAGCCTCGTTAACAGCCATGTTCGCATACCACGTGCCGTGCATGCCCAGCATGCCCAGGCTCAGCGGATCGTTTTCGGGGAACGAGCCAAGCCCGAGCAGGGTGGTGGTCACGGGGATTTTGGCCTTGCGGGCGATCTCGGTAAGCTCGGCAGCCGCGTTGCTGAGCAGCGTGCCGCCGCCCACGTAGAAAACCGGCCGCCTGGCCTGGGCCATCACCTCGGCGGCTTTCTTGATCTGCTGCACATGGCCGTGGCGGGTAGGCTTGTAGCCCGGGATATCGACTTGATCGGGATACTCGAACTTGCACTCCGAGAGCAGCACGTCCTTGGGCATGTCGATCAGCACCGGCCCCGGACGGCCCGTGGTGGCGATAAAAAACGCCTCCTTGATAGTGGGCGCCAGGTCCTCCACCCTGTTGATCAGGTAGCTGTGCTTGGTAATCGGGCGGGTGATTCCGATGATGTCCACTTCCTGGAATGCGTCGTTGCCGATAGCAGTGGTGGCCACCTGGCCGGTGAAATGCACCACGGGGATCGAGTCCATGAACGAGGTGGCGATTCCGGTGACCAGGTTGGTGGCCGCCGGTCCCGAGGTAACCAGGCACACGCCGGGCTTTCCGCTCGCCCGTGCGTACCCGTCGGCCATGTGCTGGGCTCCCTGCTCGTGGCGGCAGAGCACCAGCTTGGGATTGGCGACATTATAGATTTTGTCGAACACGGGGATCACCACTCCGCCGGGATACCCGAACACGAAATCGACACCCTCTTCGATCAGACTGCAGATCATGACCTCGGAGCCGGTCAGCACCTTTTTAGCAAGCAGTGGATTCAACTCGGCCTTCCGCTTCGGTTTCTGCTTCCTCTCCCTGACTCTCGGCATGAACACCCCCGTAAGTTTTACCTGGCTGACCGCCCGGACAAGTTCGTCCGGATCGATACCGGCTGTTCCAGTAATTTTCAAATCAGCGGCGGCCGCCCCACGCCGGGCGGAAACAGCCGTCAACGCAAAATGATCCGAACCCCTGCCGGCCCGGTTCCCTTTGGCACAATCGGAATCTTGATCTTTCGGTAATCTTCTTGGTGCAGGGGACCGGGCTTGGATTGTCAGTGGGCCAGAATCAGGCCCAACAAGCCTACCCCTACGATGGGAAGGATAATCAAGCTGCCCAGAAATACCAGAGAGTCAGCCACCATACCTGAACGCACAACTGCCACGGTCCTGGCGGATCCACGGCGGTAAGCGTTTCCGGCATAAGCGGCCATCTTCCGGTACTTCCTTCCTGGGCTGAGTATTCTTGCAGCGTTTTAGGTACGAATGCGTCAGTATAAAGGTCTCTGAGACCGTTGTCAAGCTCGTTGTTGCTTTTTATCGGCATCCGCGCCGGATTGCTGCAGGTTTTGTCCGGAAGGAACCTGTCCCGGATGCTCCGACCGGTTCCGCGCGCGTCAGCAGTTATCGAGGTAAACCATTGCCGTACAAGCAACAGGGGTTTTATTCCGGCTCACTGCGATCCTGAAAGATATTGACCTCCCGTGTGCGATCATTTATATTTTCCGCGGCATTTGAATCATTATAACGCCTGGTCAACCTGCGGGCGAAAAATTGTTTTTCCGTATTTCTCCTAATTTAGCTTTGCCAGAATCATGCCAAGACAAAAAAAGCAAAGCAAGAAAACGGTACTGGTTATCGAGGACGGCCGGACCTTCCAGGGTACGTCGTTCGGCGCCGAGGGCGAGGCTTTGGGTGAGGTGGTGTTCAACACCAGCATGACCGGTTACCAGGAAATCCTCTGCGATCCCTCCTATAACGGCCAGCTTGTCACCATGACCTATCCTCATATCGGCAACACGGGAATCAACCCCACCGATATCGAGAGCGGCAAGGTGCAGGTGGGCGGCTTCATCGTCCGTGAATGCACACGGCACCACAGCAACTGGCGCACCACCTCCAGTCTCGATGATTACCTCAGCGATGCCGGGGTAGTGGGGATCGACGGGATCGACACCCGGGCGCTGACCCTGCATATCAGGGAAAAGGGTGCGATGAAAGGGATTATCTCGACTGTTGATTTCAACTACGAGACCCTGATGAACAAGCTCTACAAATACCCCGGCCTGGTGGGTCAGGACCTGGTGAAAAACGTCACCACCGAAAAAAGCTACCTCTGGACCGCGGGCGCCGAGGTGGAAGACATTTTCGCCTACTACGAATACACAGTCGGACGGGCCGGGGAGATGCTGGAGCAGCATGAAAAATCAGTGGATGATGCTTTCTACGTGGTGGCGATCGACTGCGGTATCAAGTACAATATCCTGCGGATGCTCTCCTTTTTCGGCTGCAAGGTGATTGTGGTTCCGGCCAGCTATACCTCGTCCCAGATCATGAGCCTCAACCCGGACGGGCTGTTTATCTCCAACGGACCCGGCGATCCGGAGGGTGTGCCCTACTTGATCGAAACCATTCGCGAGCTGATGGACCGCCAACCGGACCTGCCTGTTTTCGGCATCTGCCTGGGCCAGCAGCTGCTGGCACTGGCTTATGGCGGTAAAACCTACAAGCTCAAGTTCGGACACCGGGGCGCCAACCATCCGGTCAAGGACCTCGCCAGCGGCAAAATCGAGATCACGACCCAGAACCACGGGTTCTGCGTCACCGGGAGCCAGGACGAGGATGGCCTCTGGAAACTCGACGACTGTCCTGAGCTCGAAGTGACGCATGTCAATCTCAACGATATGACTATCGAGGGCTTCCGCCACCGGACAAATCCGGTGTTCAGCGTTCAGTACCATCCGGAGGCCAGCGCCGGCCCGCACGACAGTTGGTACTTGTTCCAGCGTTTTATCGACAATATCGCAGCCCGAAAACGGCAGCTCGAGCAAGCCGAGGCAACTCCGGCGTAACTAATTTTCCCGACATTTTTCCTCTTGACAGGAGTCTGGTGGCCATGACCACAAACAAGAAGTGGCTGCTCGGAATTATTATCGCTTTTTTCGTGCTCGTCGGCGCAGTGGGCGTGATAACCGTCCTGATCGTAAGCCTGGGCGGCGAGGAAATGACGTTTACCGGCGGGTTCGGCGACCGGGTGGGTGTCATCGAGGTTAGCGGAGTTATCGAGAACAGCCGGGAAACGGTGAGCCAGATCAGGAAGATGGCCGAGGATAAGCGTGTCAAGGCGGTCGTGGTCCGGGTGGAGTCCCCCGGCGGCGCGGTGGCGCCCAGCCAGGAAATCTATCAGGCCCTGAACAAGCTTCGTACCCAGGACAGTATACCGGTTATCGTCTCGATGGGGACCGTGGCGGCCAGCGGAGGCTATTATATCGCCTGCGCCGCAGATTCCGTGCTGGCGATGCCCGGCACGCTGACCGGCTCGATCGGCGTGATTCTCCAGTTCCCCGACCTCCAGGAAGTGTTCCGCAAGGTGGGAATCGGCATGAAGACGATCAAGAGCGGAGAGCACAAGGATCTGGGATCCCCGTTCCGTGATATGAGCGACAGCGAAAGGGAAATCCTGCAGGAGATGGTGGACGATGTCTACGACCAGTTCGTCGAAGTGGTGGCCGAGGGACGGGGGCTGGACGAGGACAGTGTGCGCGCTGTGGCCGACGGCCGGATATTCAGCGGAAGGCAGGCGCTGGAGCTCGGTCTGGTCGACCGCACCGGCAGCTACCGCGACGCCCTGACTGTCGCCGGGCGGATGTGCGGGCTGGGCGATGATCCGAAAACGATCAAACTTAAAAAAGCGAAACCGTCGCTTTTCGACATCCTGACCGAAATCGCCGCCAAGCTCGGCGACCCGGCGGGACAGATCAATGCATTGAGCAGCCCCCGGCTGCTGTATCTGTTCCGGTAACCCGGCTGAAGCAGGATTAACCGGAACGGCCGTGCATTTGCGCGGATCGATCCGGATCAAACCGGCTTATTTCATTTGACCGAAGTGGAAGAGGAGAAGTTTCAATGTCGATGATCGCTGATTTACAGGCCAGGGAGATACTCGACTCCCGCGGCAACCCGACAATCGAGGTGGAAGTTATCCTGGACGATGATTCATTCGGTCGGGCTGCCGTTCCCAGCGGCGCCTCCACCGGTGAGTTCGAAGCCGTGGAACTGCGCGACGGTGACAAGGACCGCTACCTGGGCAAGGGCGTACGCCAGGCCGTGGAAAATGTCAACGAAACTATCGCTCCGAACGTGATCGGCATGGACGCCACCAACCAGGCCGTGCTGGATGCAGCGCTGATCGAGCTGGACGGAACCGAAAACAAGAGCAAGCTGGGCGCCAACGCCCTGCTGGGTGTCAGTATCGCAAGTGCCAAGGCGGCGGCCGCCTACTGCACTCTGCCGCTCTACCAGTATCTTGGCGGGGTCAACGGCCGGGTGCTGCCGGTGCCGATGATGAATATCCTCAACGGCGGCAGCCATGCGGCCAACAATGTGGACTTCCAGGAATTCATGGTCATGCCCACCGGAGCCGAGAGTTTTTCCGATGCGCTGCGGACCGGAGCAGAGATTTTCCACACGCTCAAGAATGTGCTCGGGGCCAGGGGCTACAACACCGGCGTGGGCGACGAGGGCGGGTTCGCTCCGGACCTCAAGAGCAACGACGAGGCGGTGGAACTTATCCTGGAAGCTATCGAAAAAGCAGGCTATAAAGCTCCCGATGACGTTCAGATCGCCCTGGACCCGGCAACCAGCGAGTTCTACGAGGACGGTAAGTACGTGTTCAGCAAGAGCGACGGGTCGAAGAAGAGCAGCGAGGAAATGGTCGCGTTCTGGGCCGACTGGGTAGCCAAGTACCCGATCGCCTCGCTCGAGGACGGGCTGGCCGAGGAGGATTGGGAAGGCTGGAAACTGCTGACCACAGAACTTGGCGGCAAGGTACAGCTGGTGGGCGACGACCTGTTCGTCACCGACACCAGGCGCCTGGCCCGCGGGATCAAGACCGGCTGCGCCAATTCGATCCTGATCAAGCTGAACCAGATCGGCACGCTGACCGAGACCCTGGATGCGATCCAGATGGCCAAGCAGGCAGGCTACACCAACGTGATCAGCCACCGCAGCGGCGAAACCGAGGACACCACTATCGCCGACCTGGCCGTGGCGGTCAACGCCGGGCAGATCAAAACAGGCTCGGTCAGCCGCACCGACAGGATCTGCAAGTACAACCAGCTGCTGCGGATCGAGGAAGAACTGGGCGATGCGGCCACTTTCTGGGGCAAGTCTGCGTTTTACAACATGGGCTAAGAGTTCAAAGCAGCCGGACCGACCGGCGGCGGACAGAAAAATTACCCGGCCGGCCTTTACTTTTTTCCCAGGGACTATCGTGTGGAGAAACCGTCCCAAGCTGTTGGTCCTGTCACTGTCCTGCTGCCTGTTGCTGGCGGTGCTGATCGGCGGCGATTATAATATCGCTTCGATCTGGGGCCTCTACAGGCAGAAACAGGAACTGGCGCGTGAGGTCGACAGCCTGCGCGTGGAAAACCAGCTTCTCACCGACCAGATCAAACGCCTGGAGAATGATCCCCGGGCAATAGAGAAAGTGGCCCGCGAGGAGTTCGGCATGGCGCGCAAGGGGGAGTCGGTCTACAGGGTTCTGCCGGAAAGCGCTGACAGCTCGGCGGATACGTTAAAAACGGGCAAACCGTGAGTTGGCCTGAAATTATCCAAAAGCCTTGACATAACTTACTATTTTTGGTATTGTTCATTGCAGTTGCTCCTGTTAACGACATTGTCGCGGGGTGGAGCAGTCTGGTAGCTCGTTGGGCTCATAACCCAAAGGTCGAAGGTTCAAATCCTTCCCCCGCTACCATATTCAGGGGATTTACCGTTCCGGCGGTGAATCCCCCTTTTTTTCAGGCCGGGGGAGTGCGAAATCGGGCTTATTAAACAGCAAAATTGTGCAGTTTTGAGACAGTTGATTAAAGTTATTTTTAAAGTGGCCGTTATAACTACTTGTAGGGATTAAGTTCCGGGCTTTGGCACGATATTTGATATAAAACGCATATCGTGGCAGCCGCCGGCGGAAAGCCTGTCCGCCGCAGATTTGGAACCTAACTGAAACCAGCAGGGAAAATGGGTAAATCGATCTACAGAGCCAGAACCACATATTTTCTGGTCACTACCAACGGCAACCTGCGCAAGATCAGTCCCGCACTGGTCGGGATTGCAGTTGCGCTGTTATTGTCCGCGGTCGTATTGCTGGCCGGCAAATGCGTTACGTACAACCGGCAGTTGAACACGGAACGGAGCCTGATCCAGTCGGAATTGACCAGGATGGAATTCCGTCACGAGCAGATTGAGCAAAACCTTGCCGTCTGCGAAGAGAATAAGCAGAAAATAGCCAGTCTGTTGAATTTCAACACTGAGGCGGAGAGTTCGTCAGATGAAGAATAAGATGTATTTGATGATCTTCTATGCTAACGGCCGTTCGCGGAATATCGGGCTTGACCTGATACGAACCGCGAAAACCGGCGTGGGACTGATAGTCCTGTGCCTGGTCGTATTCGCCGGGGTGATAGCCTGTAATTTCTACCGGCTTAGCGATGTCAGGAGCCGTTATTCGGTGGCGATACAGGAAAAGTCGGCCGAAGAAACCGAGATCAAGAGCCAACTCGTGGCCCTGGAGAATTTCGAGGAAAAGATATCCTTTTTCCTCGGCGGCATGCTTGATGACGGACAGAATGGTAATGTCGGCGGCGCGATGGGCGGCGGCGAGGAAATGGACGTAGTCGTGGAGAACGACCTCGAATCGGCCAGCGAAAGCTCCACCCTGCGCTTCGAGAGCCGCAACTACGATTCCCAGACTCCCGACCAGCGTGTCGACCGGCTGAAAGTCCGCCTGGCCGAACTGGCCGCTCTGGCGCTGGTCGAAAAGAAACGCCTCGACTACACGCCCTCGATCATGCCTTCCCCCGGTTACATGACCAGCCGTTTCGGCTGGCGGCGCAGCCCCTTCACCGGCCAGCGGCATTTCCACCGCGGTATCGATGTGGTCAACAAGCTCGGTACTCCGATCAAGGCCACCGCCAGCGGCGAGGTGGTCTTTTCCGGCAAAAAAGAATTCTGGGGCAATGCGGTCTGGATTGCCCACCGCGACGGGATTATCTCCAAGTACGGACATATGAACGAGCTGGACGTGGTCAGAGGAGAGCAGGTCAGCCGCGGGCAGATGATCGGCAAGATCGGCAAGAGCGGCAGGACAACGGGGCCCCACCTGCACTACCAGATCGAGATCGGCCACAAGGCTGTCGACCCGATGCAGTTCGTGATTGAAGAGACTTACAACTGAACGCCTCAGCGTCATAATTTACTCAAAAAGCCTTCTCCTGTTGGAGAAGGCTTTTTTTCTTTACGATTTTCTGCTGGTCTGCTACAACCCGAACAGCCGGGCGATATCGTTGGCCGTCGCCAGGATCATCAATGCGAACACGAGCAGCATGCCCACCTGGATCATCCTCATCCTCTGCTTCACCGACAGCGGCTTGCCGAAACGGACGACCTCGATCATCAGAAACAGCAGGTGTCCCCCGTCAAGCACCGGGATCGGCAGCAGGTTCAGAATCGCCAGGTTGATACTGAGGATAGCCATGAACGCCCACAGCCGTCCGCTGCGGGCCCACTCGCCGGCCATCTGGCCGATCAGCACCGGACCTCCCAGGGTATCTTTCGCCGTGCTGAGCGAAATCTTCCGCGATACCAGGCCGGTGAGCAGGTTGGCTAAACTGCGGGTGATCATCACAGTGACCCGCACGGTATGCGCGGCCCCTTCCACCAGCGACTCACCCAGTGACATTTCAACCCGCTGCATCGGCCGCTCGATCCCGATCAGGCCAACCTCGCGCAGTTCCCCGCCGGCTACAGGGATCGTACCAGTCCCGGGAGTTATGTTGTAACTCAAACGCTTGCCCTCGCGCAGCACCTCGATTTCCAGTTCCCGTCCCGCGCTGACATGGATTATCCGGGTCAAGTCCAGCCAGCTTTCAATCGGCTGGCCCTCTATCGAAACGATCAGGTCGCCCGGCTCCAGCCCGGCCTCGCGGGCCGGCTTGCCCGGCACCAGTCCGCCGATTTCCGACGGTGTGAAAGGAACGAGCGCGCTGACAACCAGCCGCCTGGTCGAATCCGTGGGTGTGGAGAGCGCCACGCGGTATGTTTGGCGGCTTTCCTTGTGGCTGAGCTGCAGGACCGTGCTGTCGCCGGCCCCTGTCATCACGTTTTCGAGAATATCCTCCCAGTTCTCCACCTGTTTCCCGTTGACGGCCAACACCTCGGAACGGTTCTCGATCCGGCTGAGTCCCGGTATGGACTCATCGCTCCGGGCGATTTCGATAACTGTTCCGCCGATTGTGTCCGCGCCCTGAAAAAAGAAAATCCCCTGGTAGAGAACCACCGCCAGCAGGAAATTGGCCAGCGGACCGGCGAAAATCACCGCGAAACGCTGGAGCACGCTCTTATTTTCGAAATACCGTTGCGAGTCGGTGGTCACCGCATCCTCGTCAACCTCCCCCTCGATACCCTCGGCCGGGTCGTCGCCGGCCATTTTCACATAACCCCCGAACGGAATCCAGCACAGGGCGTACTCGGTTTCGCCCCATTTTCTGGCCCAGAACGGTTTGCCCAGCCCGATGGAGAACCTGAGCACCTGGACGTCAACCATCTTCGCCGCCAGGAAATGGCCGAGTTCGTGGACGAAAATCAGCACGCCCAATACAAATACCGCCACTACGATCGTATATACCATTGCCAGTGCCTGCCCCTGTTAAATTGCTCCCAGTCCGGCTTCATCATTCGCACTCACCCGCACGACGCCGCGCCCAGCGGTCCGCCTCGCAAATATCCTCCAGCGATGGGTCCGGGCTGGAGGGCGTATCGGCAAGTGTCCGCTCGATCACCCGCGGAATACCCATAAAGCCGATCCTGTCGCGGCTGAACAGGTCGACAGCGACTTCATTTGCCGCGTTGAACACCGCCGGCGCCACTCCGCCTGTCCGGCCGGCCTGATAGGCCAGTTCCAGGCAGGGGAAATTTTCGTTGTCGACCCTTTCGAACTCCAGGCTGGCCAGATCGGCGAAATCCGGAATATCGATTTCGTTGCTCAGGCGCTCCGGGTACGACAGCGCGTACTGGATCGGAATCCGCATGTCAGGCACGCCCAGGTGCGCCATCACCGCCCCGTCGCCGAACACGGCCATGCCATGCACGATCGACTGCGGGTGGACGATCACGTCAATCTGGTCATACCCCAGCGCAAACAGATAGTGCGCTTCGATAACTTCCAGCCCCTTGTTGGCCAGCGTGGCCGAATCCACCGTGATCTTGGGACCCATTGCCCAGGTGGGATGCTTGAGGCTGTCGAGGTAGCGCACGCTCTCCAGCCGCTCGCGACCCAGGCCGCGGAACGGGCCGCCGCTGGCTGTAATTACAACCCGCTCCAGTCCACCGCCCTCCTTGTGGCCCTCGATCAACTGGAAGAGCGCGCTGTGCTCGCTGTCGATCGGGATAATTTCCGCTCCCGGAGTTTCTTGGGCCAGTTTCATCAAATGTTCGCCAGCCATCACCAGCGATTCCTTGTTGGCCAGAGCGAGCCGTTTACCGGCGCGCAGGGCCGCTACCGAGGGGCCCAGGCCGGCCGAGCCGACCATCGCGTTGACCACGATATCGACCTCGGGATGGGTCGCCAGCTCCTCCAGCGCCGCAGTACCGGTTTTACAGGTAATCCCGTTGAGGGATGCTTTGTCCAGCCGGACCGCGTAATCCGGATCGCCCAGGCAGATCAACCCGGCTCCGCATTCGCGGGCGGCGTCGAGCAATTTCTCCGCACTGCGCCTGGCAGCCAGGCCCAGGACCTCGTAACGGTTGCCCTGCTCGGCTACAACCGACAGGCAGCTCCGCCCTATCGAACCGGTTGCGCCGAGAATTGAGATTGTTTTGGCCATATCAACTCACCCGAACAGGATTTGAAACAGCAGGGTCAACGGCAGAACCAGCAGGAAACTGTCGAATCTATCCAGTAATCCGCCGTGACCCGGCAGTATCGATGAGGAGTCCTTGACTCCGATATCGCGCTTGAACACGCTTTCCACAAGATCGCCCAGCGGAGCGATAATCGAGGCGGCGAGGCCGTAGGCCAGAGCGGTCGCGGTGCCGAACAAACCCATCACTTCCGAACCGACTCCCCAGCTCAGGGCCAGGGCAAACAAAGTCCCGCCCAGCGCTCCCTCCCAGGTTTTACCCGGACTCAGCCGCGGCCAGAGCTTGTGCCTGCCGACCAGACGGCCCACGACGTAACCGCCGGTATCCACGGTCCAGGTAACGAGGTAAGCCAGCAGCAGCCAGTCCACACCACCCGGTGCAGCCCGCAGTGGAACCTGCAGGGAAAACAAACCGCCGATATAAATAATCCCGAACCCCGTTATCGAGGTGCGGGCGATAAAACCGTCTGTCTCACTCCCGCTGAGCAGTCCCCCAACCGCAACAACCGCCGGCGCCGCCAGCACAGCCAGCGGGAAAACCCACAAAACGCCGCAGGATGCGCCGCCGAAAGCAGCCACGGGCAAAAGCAGCGCCATAGCCACTCCGATACGCGTAAACGCACGGGGGTATTTATGCGCGGCGAGCGAATAAAATTCCCCGCACGTCAGCGATGCCTGGGCCGCCACCAGCAGCAGCAGTGGCCATGATCCGAGCCTGATCAGCAGATAGATCGCCGGAATCCCGATCAGGCCGACCGCGATACGCTGCAGGAGGTTCAACTGATCGGCTCCCGCATATGTTCAACTGATTTCACAATCCACGTAACCGCTATTGTCATCATTTCACACGGTGCTCTTGACCATTCCGAACCTGCGCTCCCGTTTCTGGTAGTCGAGAACTGCCTGGTAAAGGTCGGGTTTGCGGAAATCAGGCCAGAGCACGGAGGTAATGTAAATTTCGGTATAGGCAATCTGCCAGAGCAGGAAATTACTTACCCTGAATTCACCGCTCGTGCGGATCAGCAGATCGGGGTCCGGGAGATCTCGGGTGTAAAGGCTGCGGGCCACTGTCTCCTCGTCGATTTCTCCCGGATCGAGAGACCCGGCGGCCACCCGGCGGCTGATCTCCCGCACCGCGTCGACAATCTCGCTGCGGCTGCTGTAGCTGATCGCCAGATTGAGCACCATCGAGCTGCAATCGGCCGTGTACTCCATCGCCTCGACCAGGGCTCCCCTGACCGCGGGCGCCACTTTTTCCATGCGCCCCAGGCACTGGAGACGGATATCGTTTTCCTTGAGATTTTCACGTTCCCGCTCGATATAATGTCTCAGCAGGCGCATCAGCACCTTGATCTCCGCTGCGGGCCGCTTCCAGTTTTCCTCGCTGAAGGCGTAGAGCGTCAGCGCCGCGCAGCCGATCTCGCGGCAGCCCTCGACCACGTCTCGTACGGCGTGCATCCCGTGCTGGTGACCGAAAACACGGGGCTTGCCTCTCTCCTGCGCCCAGCGACCATTACCGTCCATGATAATTGCCACGTGGTGCGGAATATTGCCGCCGGCGATCACCCGTTCTTTCAGACTTAGTTCGCTCATAAAACCCTTGATGCTGAATTTTCCGGGACAGTCAATATAAGTTATCACCAAATCTAAATTTTGGCAACAGAGCAAGGCCTGTTTCATCCCGGAGATAAAATAAAATCCCCGCCGTCATCTCCAGCGGGGATTGATCTATTTGTTTGCACCCAAAAGTGTTAGAGAAAGACATCTCCGTGCTCAGACTTCCATGATTTCCTCTTCCTTGTGCTTGAGCCCTTTGTCCAGCTTCCTGATATAACTGTCCGTGAGTTCCTGGACCTTATCCATATCGGTGTGCATCTGGTCCTCGCTCACCTCGCTGTCCTTCTGAGCCTGCTTGAGGCTGTCATTAGCTTCCTTGCGGGCGTGGCGGACGCTAACCCGTCCCTGCTCGGAGATCTTGTGGGCCATCTTGACCATTTCTTTGCGCCGCTCTTCGTTGAGAGCCGGGATCGGAATTCTGATCACCTGGCCGTCGTTCGACGGGGTCAGGCCGATATCCGAGGTCTGGATCGCTTTCATGATCGGACCCACCTGAGTCTTGTCCCAGGGCTGAACCAGCAACAGGCGGGGTTCCGGGGCGCTGACAGTGCCAAGCTGGTTGAGCGGCATTTTGGAGCCGTAGGCATCGACCTGCAGATGTTCGATCAGGGCCGGGGAGGCCTTGCCGGTGCGGATACCGGCGAACTCGTGACGGATACCCTCCAGGGCGCTCTTCATCTTCTCTTCAACTTCCTCGAGCAATTTTTCGTTCATTTTTCATCCTCCACGATTGTTCCGATGTGTTCGCCCGCCACTATCTTCGGCAGCGCCCCTTTCCTGCCCATGTTAAAGACCTGGATCGGGAGGTGATTGTCCATGCACAGCGAGATAGCCGTGGTGTCCATCACCCTGATTTCTTTCTGGAGAACCTCGAGATAGGTCAGGCGGGGAATGAATTCGGCGGTTTTGTCCTTAACCGGATCGGCGGTGTAGATACCGTCAACCTTGGTCCCTTTCAGGATCACCTGGCTCTCGGTTTCGATCGCCCGCAGCACGGCCGCGGTATCGGTCGAGAAATACGGGTTGCCCGTACCGCCGGCGAAAATCACGACCCGTTTCTTTTCCAGATGCCTGATCGCCCGGCGGCGGATGTAGGGTTCGGCGAGCTGCTCCATCCGGATCGCGGTCATCACCCTGGTGGCGACTCCGCGGGATTCCAGCAGATTCTGCACGGCCAGAGCGTTGATCACTGTGGCCAGCATCCCCATGTAGTCGGCGGATACCCGCTCGATCCCCTGCTCGGAGGCCATCGTGCCGCGGATGATATTGCCGCCGCCGATAACCAGGCCCAGTTCGACTCCGTTGGACTGCAACTGTTCAATATCTGTAATCAGGGTATCGAGACTGCCGGGGGCCAACTGCTGGCTGTCGGAGGAAAGGGATTCCCCGCTCAACTTCAGCAGCACTCTGCTGTACTTTAGTCCGGCCATCAGAGATCAGGGGGATGGGAGAAAGTTACCGGCGGGCGCCCGCAGAACCTGCTTACGCCCTCCATTAAGACGCGTGGTCAATCCGGTTACTCGCCAAGCTGGAAACGGGCGAACCGGCGCACCTGGACGTTCTCGCCAAGCTTGGCGGCTGCTTCCCGAATCAAGGTTCCGATCATCGTATCGGGATTCTTGACGAACGGCTGCTCCAGCAGGCAGACCTCCTGAAAATACTTGTTCATACGGCCTTCGACAATCTTTTCGACCACATTTTCAGGTTTGCCGCTGGCAAGCGCCTGTTCCTGATAAATCGTCTTTTCCTTCTCGATTAGATCGGGATCGATTTCCTCCCGGCTGATTGCGTCGGGATTGGAAGCCGCGATATGCATGGCAATGTTCTTGGCCAGGTCCTTGAAGTCATCGGTCAGGGCCACGAAATCCGTCTCGCAGTTTATCTCCACCAGCACGCCGATCTTACCGCCCATGTGGATATATGAATGGACCACGCCCTCCCGGGCTTCCCGGTCCTGGCGCTTGGCGGCCTTCATCGCACCTTTTTTGCGCAGAATCCCGGTAGCTTTTTCCTGGTCGCCGCCTGCCTCTTCCAGCGCGCGCTTGCAGTCCATCATGCCAGCGCCGGATGCTTTACGCAGAGCCTGTACGGCGGCCGCACTGATTGCCATACTAACACCTCATCCCCAATAGCATTGTCGAAACGATAAACGAATTGAGTCCGCCACCCCGTCTTCACCCCACACTGCGAAAGCGCTTAGTCGGCTTTCTTGTCCGCCGCCTTTTTCTTGGACGCGGAAGCGGACGAACTCTTGGCGGTACTCTTCTTTGCAGCGATCTTACCCTTACTCTCTGTCTTCTTTTGAGCCTGAGCTTTCTCAGCGCCGGATTTCCTGGCGGCGGCACTCTTCCTGGCTGCCGCAGTCTTCCCGGCCGGAGCGCTCTTCTGCTTCGTATCGGCGGCTTTTTTCTCCGCGGCCGGTTTATCCCTGGCGGCGGCTTCCTTAGGCTTGGGAGCTGCTTTAGCCTTACCGCTCTTTTCGGACGGCCTGGCCGAGGATTCCTTGCTGGCCGATGCGCTCCTGGCGGAGTCGGCCTTCTGCGGCCCGGCCGATACAGCTGCCGGCGCCGGCGCTCCGCCCTCGCCCACAGTCCTCTTCTTGCGGCTGCGGCGACGCGGACGGGACCTGCGGCCCTGCTCTCCCGCTGCGGCGCGGGCTTCGAACGGACCCCTCTGCTCCGCTTCCTGCTTCTCCGCTTCCCTGACCGCGGCTTTCTGATCGAACTCTGACTTACCGTCCATCACCGCATCGGCGATAGCCTCGGTGATAACCTTTACCGAACGGATCGCGTCATCGTTACCGGCCACGGGGAAGGCGATCTTCTCCGGGTCGGCGTTGGTATCGATCAGGGCGATCAACGGGATACCGAGCTTATTGGCCTCAGCCACCGCGATTTTCTCTTTCTGGGCATCCACAACGAACATCGCGCTGGGGATATCGGCCAGCAGCTTGATTCCTTCCAGGGTCTTTTTCAGCTTTTCCAGCTCGCGTTCCAGCGACAGGGCTTCTTTCTTGGCTCTCACCTCGAATTCGCCCTCGTCACGCATCCTCTCCAGTTCGCGCAGACGGCGGATATTCTTCTTGATCGTCTGGAAATTGGTCATCATGCCGCCGAGCCAGCGCTCGTTGACGTAATACATGCCACAGCGTTCAGCCTCGTCGCGGATGATGTCCTTGAGCTGCTTTTTGGTGCCCACGAACAGGATATTCCCGCCCTGCGAGGCGATATCGCGGACCTTTTCGGCGGCCTGTTTGAGATGGTTGAGCGTTTTTTTCAGGTCGATGATATGAATGCCGTTGCGCTCGGCGAAGATGAATTTTTTCATCTTCGGGTTCCAGCGCCTGGTCTGGTGACCGAAATGTACTCCTGATTCCAACAGATCCTGGATAGTCGGAAATGTCATCAACTCTCCTTCGGGGGATTGCCTCCCACGGTGTTTAACTGCAAATACATGCGTTGCAACCGCCCCCGGCGGTTAAGCAATATTGAATTACAAGATCTACCGATTCGCCGGTATTAACGCTTCGAGAACTGGAAGCGTTTGCGAGCCTTGGGCTGTCCGTACTTCTTGCGCTCGACCATCCTCGGGTCGCGGGTCAACAGGCCCTCTTTGCGCAGCGCGGACCTGTGAGCCTCGTCAAGCTCAACCAGGGCGCGGGCCAGGCCCAGACGGATAGCTCCCGCCTGCCCGCTGACTCCGCCGCCTGAAACGTTAACCCGGATTTTATACTGACCCACGGTTTCGGTAGCGGCCAGGGGCTGCTCGACCAACTGGACATGGGTCGGACGCACGAAA
The DNA here is from genome assembly GCA_019456185.1 of Candidatus Glassbacteria bacterium. Classification (NCBI taxonomy): domain Bacteria; phylum Candidatus Glassiibacteriota; species Candidatus Glassiibacteriota bacterium. The sequence continues at coordinate 23,562 of VRUH01000020.1, forward strand.
TAATCGCTCAGACTGCGGCCGTTGATTACCCACTCTCCCTTGCCGGGGCTGACAAATACCCTGGCTACACTGCTCTTGCGCCTTCCGACCGTCTTGACCACATTGCTATCCTTGTCCAAACTGACTGACCTCCATTAATTAATCAACCGGTACCGGACCGCTCGCCCGCAAACCCGGGCAGCCGGAGCGGACGAGTTTGTTCAGATCTCCATCGCCTGCGGCTGCTGCGACTGATGGGGATGGTCTGAACCCGCATATACTTTCAACTTTTTGAGCTGGCTGCGGCCGAGACGGTTATGCGGGAGCATTCCTTTGACCGCTTTCATAATCACGCGCTCGGGGTGCGCCTGCAGCATCTTGTCCAGCCGGACTGTCTTTGCTCCGCCGGGGTAGCCGCTGTGCCGGAAGTAGTGCTTCTGCTCCATTTTTCTGCCGGTAAGGCGAATTTTTTCGGCGTTGACCACAATCACGAAATCGCCGGTATCCAGGTGGGGAGCGAAGTACGGTTTGTGCTTGCCCCTGAGCACCCGGGAGATTTCGGTGGCCAGCCTGCCGAGCACCTTGCCGCTGGCGTCGACCACATACCACTTTTTTTCGATATCTGTCGGTTTAACCGAGAATGTCTGCATTAATCCCACCCGGAGTACTGTTTGCCGCCGTTAACGTTAAAATTTATTACAGTTGAAAAAGGCGTGCGGCAGTACCTGAATTATGCCGCGCGCCACCCGACTTGCCGTAAAACAGATCAGATAAACTAACAGGCTGTAAATCTATTGTCAATAGATTTTTATTTGGTTTTCACTCGCCAACGCCCCGGCGGCGCGGGATCCTGGTCCATTTTTCGAAAAGTGACAGGGAAACGGACAACCTGAGTACATCCTCGACAGGATAGGCCGGATTATCCACTTCGCGGTTGATGAATTCCAGCGCCACATCGATCAGCCCGTTGTTGCGCCCGAAATAGCTGCCGCAGCCCACGCTTATCACCCGTTCGCTGACCGCGGCCCCATCGAGACGGTATCCCAGCGTGGTCTTGCTGTAGCCGGCCCGGAGAGGAAACGAGCGGTACCAGGGAGTATTCTCGCCGCGACCGGGCAGAAACTCAGCGCCCAGGCACCAGCGCCACTGATCGTCGGCGGTAACCGGGTCATTGAGCGGCAGGTCGGACTCGCTCCAGCCCTCGTACTCGAGATCGGCGCCGAGCACAATGCGCGCGCCAACCCGCTGGGAAATCCCCATCCGCCAGCTCATCGGAAAATCCAGCCCCGTCGACTGCGTAACGACAATTCCGCTGTTAAGGTTGCCGTCGCGGTAGATCAGCTCACGGTCCCTGTCGCCGCGGGTGGACGCGGTATACGAAAAGCCGAGGTTTGTCCAGCCGAAAGAGGTGAACAAGCCCACGGTTGGCCTCAGATAGGAGTACTTGTCGTTGAACGCGTCGCGGCTGTCGACATAGGCCTTGTCCTGGAAGAACAGGCTGCGCGTGCGCTCGGCCTTGCCGAACATCCAGTCGATACCCAGGCCCAGCGCCACGTGGTCGCCCAGGCTGCGGGCGATAGAAAACCGGCTGATATACAGGCCGCCCTCCGACTGCACGTGCCGCGCCATCCGGTTTTCGATAAACGGCACGGAAACCGTGTCGGTGTATTCCCAGTTCAGATCGCGCCACTGGTATATTCCCCAGCCTACCACGAACTTGAAGTAGGACGGGAAAATGGCGCGCAGCCCGAGAAAATTGTTCGTGCGCAGGTCGTACCGGCTGGTCCCGTCATCCAGGCTCGTGTAGTCCTGGGCCATGCCGCCGCTGAATCCCGAGCGCCAGAAATTGACCGTCCGGGCCGGGTTGGTGAACGAGAAATCCTCGCCCCTGATCGCGGTGCTCACTCCGCCCATTCCCCTGCTGCGGGCATCGGAGGAAGAGACCGGCAACCCCAGGTGTGGCGCGGCGAACCGCGATTCGGCCCGCAGGATCGGTGAACCAAGCAGAGTGAGCAGTAACAATGTCAGGAGACAGCGCATATCAGATTCCGGTCGATTTCAATTATGGTTTCGCGTCCGCCGGCGCGTCGGTGTAAATCAGCTCCAGCACCGGACGGTATCTCTCCTCGGGCCAGTCCGGCGGATAGAACTGCATGAATCCGCCCACGTTGACACCGGTATTGCTGCCCAGCACCAGATAGTAATCCGTGCCGGTACTGTCCAGCACCAGCACCCGCTGGACTCCGAGAGTCACATCCAGGGCCAGGCTGTCCGTGTCGAAACCGACACCCTGGCTGGCGGAAACGGCGGTCAGCTCCTGCTCCACGAATTCCTTTCCATCGGTGGCGAATACGATCACCTGGAACGTGTCGACATAGGCCGCCTCGTACACCGAAATATGCAGGTGCGCCTTGTTGATCGTGGCGTCGGCGGGCAGCTGGGACAGGTCGTACTTGAGGAATACCTGGCTGGACGGCTCCTCGCCGACTGTCAGCATGTCCGGATTCAGAGAACCGGTGAAGCTGGTGATCGTGGCATCCCCCTTGGCCCGCCGCTCTAAGGCTGCGTTGGTCGTGCTGCCGCTGATCCGGTAGACAATGTCGATCTGGCTGGCCACAGGTGAATCGGGGTTTAGCTCGCGACCGATCATGCTGAACCATGCGTCCTGATCGGCGGGCACCAGTGCCAGTGGGAGAACGGTCTGCCCGGACTGAACGAACTCGTCCAGGGCCAGCGAATCCAGCCTGATCACCATCGTATCCACCAAGGCCGAAACCAGTTCGGTACCAGCGAACCGGGAACTGCCCAGCAGTGCGCCGGGAGAGTAATCGCCGCCCGGAGTGGCCCACGGCTGGCCGTCGGCCGACTGGTTCCAGGTGACCTCGAGCTCCTCGAAATCCCGGTCGAGCTGGTAGACGTTAATATCGAGCGGAACGCCCGGGTTGTAGTTCTCATAGCTGACGATAAACAGACGGAGGGTGGCGGAGACCACCTGCGCGTTCGAGGGCAATGGCACCAGGAAACTGAGCAGGCAGTGGATGCGGAATTTGTCGCGGTTCCCCACATAGATGCGCCCCTGCGCTCCGCGGTTCAGCGGTTCGGACGCCAGCGCGGCCGCCTCGAGCGGCTGATTGAGAACCAGCTGCTGCGGCAGTGTCCCCAGCGACCCGTCGGGAACCAGCAGAGTACCGCCGCCGCTGACGGTCTCCTCGCTGCAAGAACCGACCAGCAGTGCGATAAAAACGGCAAGCACAAACGGTACGATTTTAGATCCGCTCAAAGTATCAGCTTCCCTCATCCCGAATGCCGGCGGGCCGGCGCAACTAAAAACTTCCTCCGCAAAGAACCGCGCTGGGAGGAAGGTGCACCCAACCGCAAAGTGCGAGAATTATGAAATATAATACAAGAGGCTCTTAGGGCCAAAGGATTTAATCCCGCGCAATCCGGGATCCTCATCTGGTGAGTAGTACTGCGTCAGCGGCAGGATAGTTCCATCGGGGCTCAGCGCTGCGGGCGGAGTTCTAGAAGCGTGTTTTTTCAACACGCTTCTATTCCACCGAAAAGCCCGCGAAACCAAGAAACGCAATCGACATCAACCCGGCGCAGATCAGGGCTATCGGGACGCCTTCGAGGACTTTCGGCACGCGGGCCAGCTCCAGGCGCTCGCGGACCCCGGCCATCAGCACCAGGGCCAGGGTAAAGCCGATACCGGCCGAGAAACCCTGCACCAGCGCCTCGACCAGCGACAGCTCGTCGTCGATATTGAGCACGGCCACGCCGAGAATCGCGCAGTTGGTGGTGATCAGCGGCAGGAATATACCCAGGGCCTGGTAGAGCGCCGGCGCGGTTTTCTCCATCGCCATCTCCACGAACTGAACGAGGCTGGCGATTACGAGGATAAACACGATCGTGCGCAGGTAAGTGATCCCGTGGGCGGAAAGCACCAGGTGGTACAACGGCCAGGTTACCAGGCTGGCGATCGTCATCACGAAAATCACGGCCATGCCCATGCCGAACGCGCTGCTGATATTGCGGCTGACGCCCATGAACGGGCAGAGGCCGAGGAACCGGGAGAGGACGAAATTGTTGATGAAAACCGTGGCGATAACGATTGTGAACAGGCTGTCAAACATCAGTCTGATCTCCTGTAACGTTCGATCATGTTGAACCCGGCCAGCAGCAGCCCGTAGGCGATAAATCCGCCCGGCGGCAGGATGAACAGCAGCACGGGACGGAAGCCCTCGGGAGTGACCGGTATGCCGCCAAGCGCCCCGCTGCCCAGAATCTCGCGCACGCCGCCGAGGACCATCAGCGCTATCGTGAACCCGATTCCCATCCCGAGAGCGTCGAGAATCGAGTGGCCGATTCCGTTCCTGCTGGCGAACGCCTCGCTGCGTCCCAGGATAATGCAGTTGACCACGATCAACGGGATAAAGATGCCCAGGGCCCTGTGAAGCTCGGGAGTGTAACCGTGCATCAGCAGGTCCACCACGGTGACGAAACTGGCGATTATGACGATAAAGGCCGGAATCCTGATCTTGCCGGGTATCGCCTTGCGGAAAATCGAGACCACCAGGTTGGAACCCAACAGGACAAACAAGGTCGCCAGCCCCATGCCCAGGCCGTTGACCAGCGAGGTGGTGACCGCCAGGGCGGGACACAGCCCGAGCAGCAGCCGGAACAGCGGCACTTCTTCCCAAAGTCCGCGGATGAATACTTTCCAGGCTGACAAAACCGTACCCTCCTGCGAAGATCTAGTTGATTACCTGATCCAGTTTACGGACAGTTTCGCGCACGCTCTGGCTGACCGCCCGCGAACTGATCGTGGCCCCGGTGATCGCCTCGATTCCGTCGGGACCGCCGCCGCGCACCAGTTGAAGGGCCGTTTCCTTTTTGCCGCGGAACTGGTCCTGGAACCAGGGCTCGTCCTCTCCCCGGCGCACTTCCTCGATCCGGGTGCCCAGACCGGGAGTCTCCAGCTGGCTGGCCACCTTGATTCCGGTGATCGTAAGCTCCCCGTCCACGCCCACCATCGTGCGGATCGTGCTGGAATACCCCTTGCCCAGCGCCAGGGCTACATAGCCCACCGGCTCGCCGCCGGTCGAATCTCCGGGGTAGCCGCGGTAGTAGATAAACCCGTCGGAGGTAGTATCCGGCTCGAAGACGGTCGCGGCCGGCAGGGCCGTCTTCATGGCGTTCAGCTCGCGCAGGCGCTCCACCTCTGCAATCCTGTCGCGAGTCATCAGGTAGACCCTGCTCAAAGCGCCAGCGGCCACAACAGTGATCAGCGTCAGCGAACCGGCCAGTTTAAGAATATCCCACACCTCAACTGCCTCCGTAAATCTTCGGTCTGGTGTACGAGTCAATCAGCGGCGTGGCGGTGTTCATCAGCAGGATAGCGTAGCTTACACCCTCCGGGTAACCGCCCTTGATTCTGATAAGCATTGTCAGCACGCCGCAGCCGAGTGCGAAGATCCACTTGCCCTTGCGGGTCACCGGCGTGGTGACCATGTCCGTGGCCATGAAAAACGCCCCCAGGATCAGCCCGCCGCTGAACACGTGAACGGCCGCGTTACCGGTAAAATAGCCCTCGGGGCCGGCGAAAACCCAGGCCAGCACGGCCACAGAACCGATATAGCCCAGCGGCACCCGCCAGTCGATATAACCCCTGATCAGCAGATAGATCGCACCGATCAGCAGCAGCGCCACGCTCGTCTCGCCGATAACGCCCCCTACCCTGCCCCAGAACAGACTGAGCACGTAATCCAGCCCCTGCATCTGCTCCAGGGCGCCGCGCACCGCTTCGAGCTGCGCCCGGGTGGCCTCTTCCGGCTTGTCGAGCAGCGGAGATATCACGTTCTTGATAAACTGCAACGGTGTCGACTGGCTGATCGAGTCCAGCTGAAGGCCACTGAGCGTACCGTCGCGGGGAGCGGGGAAATCGGTACTGGAAATCATGCTCGTCGGCCAGCTCGCCAGCAGGAACGCCCGGGCGGCCAGCGCGGGGTTCCAGATATTGTAACCCAGCCCGCCGAAGAGCTCCTTGACCACCACTATCGCGAACGCGCTGCCCACGATCGCCATCCACCACGGCACGTTGGCCGGCAGGTTGAACGCCAGCAGTACTCCGGTAACTGCGGCGGAAAAATCGTTGATCTTGACCGGTACGCCGCGAACTTTCTGGCACAGGGCCTCGACCCCAACCGCGCTGCCGGCCGCCAGGGCGATCAGCATCGCGGCGTGCAAACCGAAAAAGTAGACCGCACCGGCCGCGGCGGGCACCAGCGACAGCACCACCGCGACCATAATCCGGGGAATCGATTCAGCGGTATAGATATGCGGAGAACTGGATACTTTGAGATTGATTTCTGCCATCGCGGTTACTTTTTGTCCTTTTTCTGCTTGTCTTCGCTCATAACCGTGTACTTGCCGAACCTGATCAACTGGACCAGGTTACGGCCCGCCGGGCAGGTGTAGCTGCAGGAGCCGCATTCGATACAGTCCATGACGTGGTACTCGCGGCACTTGTCCCAGCGCTCGTTCTCGGCGAACAGAGCCAGTTCGCAAGGCACCAGCCGCACCGGACAGGTGTCCACGCAGCGGCCGCAGCGGATACAGGGTTCGTGCACCGGCACCGGCACCGGGTGCTCCATCAGGACCAGGCCGTTGGTGCCTTTCAGCACGGGGACATCCAGCCCCGGCAGCGCCAGACCCATCAGCGGGCCGCCCATGATCACCTTGCCGAGATTCTCCGGGATTTCCCCCTCTACCTGGGTCAGGACCTCCTCCACCGGAGTGCCGATCCGCACGAGGTAGTTGCCGGGATTGCCGGACGCGCCGGCGACTGTCACTACCTTGTCCAGCAGCGGGCGGCCCTTGGTGACCGCATCGAAAACCGACAGGATCGTGCTCACATTCTGGATCAAGCAGCCCACATCCATCGGCAGTCCGCCGCTGGGCACGTGACGGCCGGTGAGCGCCTCCACGAGCTGTTTCTCGCCGCCCTGGGGGTACTTGGTCCGCAGCGGGGCCACCGCTATGTCCTGTTCGCCGGCGAGCAGGGAGTCGAGCTTTTCGAGCGCCGCAGGCTTGTTATCCTCGACAGCCACCAGCGTGCGCTCGCAGCCCAGAATTTTGATCAGGATTTTTATACCCTCGATCAGCTCCCCGGCCCGCTCCATCATCTGACGGTAGTCCGCGTTGAGGAACGGCTCGCACTCGGCACCGTTGACCAGGAACGTGTCGATAGTCTTGTCCGCAGGAGGGGACAGCTTGACATGGGTCGGGAACGCCGCGCCGCCGAGACCGACGATCCCCGCCTCCCGGATCAGCTTTTTCAGCTCATCGGAGTCCAGGCCCCGCCAGTCGCGTTCGCACAGCACGCCATCGGCCCACGTGTCCTCGCCGTCGCTTTCGATTACGACCGCTTCCATCGCCAGGCCGGCCGGGTGCATGTAGCTGCCCACGTCCTTGACCGTGCCGCTGAGGGTGGCGTGCAGCGGCACGCTGACGAAGCCGGTGGCCCTGGCCACGATATCGCCGAGGCTGACCTCGTCGCCCTTGGCGACAACACACTCCAGCGGCGCGCCGATGTGCTGCTGCAGCGGCAGGATCACCCGCGAGGGCAGTTGCAGCGTTTCGATCTGTTTGTCTCTGGTGGCTTCCTTGGAATCCGGGGGATGGACTCCGCCCGGAAAAGTGGCTTGCTTGAGCATCAGGTACGATTTCTTCCCTTTATCGTTAATCAGCGTCATCGCCGGCGGGGTCCAGCTCTTTGATCCGTTTCTCGAATTCGCTGACCGCCTCGAACCTGTAGTAGACCGACGCGAACCGGACATACGCAACCGGGTCGAGCGCCTTGAGATTCCTGATCACAAATTCGCCCAGCCTGCTGCTGGGGACTTCGCTGGTGTTGAGCTTGTCGATCTGTTTCTCCACAGCCAGCACCAGACTGTCGATTTCATCCATCCGGACCGGGCGTTTCTTGCAGGCGGTGATCAGTCCCATCTTGAGTTTTTCCCGGTTATAAGGTTCCCGCCGCCCATCGTTCTTGATCACCATCAGCGGGATTTTTTCGATATACTCGTAAGTGGTGAAACGCCGCTTGCAGTCCTCGCACTCCCTCCGGCGGCGGATCAGCGATCCGTCCTTGACCGAGCGCGAATCCACCACCCGGCTGTCCGAATTATTGCAAAAGGGGCATTTCATATCAAGCTACTGGTTCAATCTGGCGCGGGCCAGTTCGGCGGCGTTAGATTCGGGAAACTTCTGGATCACGTGCTGAAAGTACGTTTCTCCCCGCGGGACGTCGCCGAGCTTGATCAGGCTGTCGCCGATCTTGAAGAGCGCGTCAGGGGTAAGCTGCGAGTCGGGATACCTGTCGACAATCGACTTATAGCTGGATATCGCTTCCTCAACTTTATTCAGGGCCTGATAGCAATTGCCCATGTACAGGTACGCCTGCGGAGCCAGCGGCATGTCGGGGTAGCGCTGGATGAAGTCCGAGAAACCCTCGATCGCCAACTGGTAGTTGGACGAAGTAAAATCCTTGTACGCAAGATCGTACAGCTCCCGCGGGCCGGGCCCCTGCTGCTTCTGAGTCTCCTGCTGCGCGGCTCCCGGGGTCTGTTCGGGGGTTATCATGGTCCTGCCTGATAAACGGCTGATTCGGCTTTCTGTATCATTCAATCTCTGTTCGGTCACCGAAAGCCGCTCGGAAAGCTGCCGGACATCGGCCTCGAAACCTGCGCTGAAACGGTCCAGACTTTCCACGCGCTGGCGGATCAGGCTGTCGAGCGCGGTAAGCTGATGCTGCAGCTGGCGCTGATCCTGCTTGATACTGAAAACCTCGGAGCGCAGCAGCTGGATCTGCTCCGCACCCGCGCCGCCGCACCCTCCCGCGGCCAGGGCCGCGACTAAGAGCGCTCCGGTCACAAGCGTACGGATTGCACGCGCACTGAGTGCGTAATAATAGTTCTCGAACATGATATTCTTTGATTGCATTGGTCTCCAGCCCCCTCTAACGCAATTTGGGCGCCGGCGAGCAGGCGCCCAAAGAGGCTGAATCGGGTTGACCGGCGGAGTGCGGGTGTTATTCTCCGCGGCCCGGTTGGGGATAAGCTTCGGCGGCCGCCTCCGAGGTGGGGACGGCCGCCTTGGCTCGAATATCGTCTTACTGAGGCTAAGCCTTAATTGGCCATGAACTCATCGCGCCTGTTCTTGGACCAGGCGGCTTCGTTATGGCCTTCCATCGCGGGCTTTTCCTCGCCCCAGCTCTTGGTATCAATCCTGCTGCCGCTGATCCCGGCGTCCATGATAAACTTCTTGGCCGCATTGGCCCTGCGCTCACCGAGGGCCAGGTTGTAAGCCGCAGTACCGCGCTCGTCGCAGTGCCCGCTGATCGTGATTCTGATCTCGGAGAACTCTTTCATCTTCTCGACGACGCCGTAGAGGACGGAGCGGTATTCGTCCCTGATAGCACTCTTGTCATAATCGAAATAGATCGTGCCCTGGTTGACTTCGCTCTTGGCGCGGGCCAGAGCCTCGGCGTGCATGCGAGCTTTGATAGCCGAGCTGTCCACCTTGACCTCGGGCTTCTTCTCGACAACCGGAGGCGGAGGCGGGGGCGGGGGCGGAGCTTCTTTTTTATGGCACCCGATCGCCATGGAAAGAAAAATGGCCGCCAATGGGAGAACGAGATACTTCTTATTCACAGAAACACCCCCGGATCTGAGGTTATCGCTGAAAGACTGAAGCGAAATTGTCAAGAATGAGTATTCGGAGTTTCAAATTCGCAGGCCAGAAACGCCAAAACAGCCGTTATTCGTACGTATGATTATACAATAATATCGGGCTATGTCAAGATAAAAAAGGATTTAATCCACGACCCGCGCGCTATCAGTGAAACCCCCGTTTTCCCCCTTGTTATCGGTTCGGCGCCGAAAGAAATCACCTGTCGAGATACGGTGACCAGCTGGCCTCCTTGCCCGGGGTCCACGAGGAGTGCAGCGGCCGCTGGGAGTTGCCGTCCCAGTCCATCGTGTAAATCTCGAACCGCCCTCTGCCGCCGCGGCGATTGCTGGTGAAAACGATATGCAGTCCGTCCGGGCTCCAGGTGGCGTCGCGGTTCTCGCCCTGGGTCGTGAGCTGGATGAAATTGTCGCCGTTGGTATCAATGATCGCTATCTGGAATATACCGTTGATCTCGCTGGTGACAAGGATTTTATCCCCATAGGGCAGCGGCCGCCAGCGTGGCGTAGTGTTGCGGCTCTCGAACGTCAGCCGGCGCACGTTGAGCCCGTCGGCGCCCATCAGGTAGATATGCGGGTTGCCGGCCCGGGTGCTGTTGAACGCCAGTTCCTCGCCGTTGGGGCTCCAGGTCGGGTCAAAATCATCGGCGTAGCTGAACGTCAGCCGGTTGGGCCTGGTTTCGCCGGGACGGAGGAAATAGATCTCCTGGTTGCCGCTGACCCCGCTCGAGAACGCCAGGAAGCCGTTGCGCTCGCACCAGTTGGCCACCATGTCCACCCCGATGGCCGCGTGCAGCAGATTAACCTCGCCCCCGGCAAGGTTAACAACGTAAAGGTCGGGATCGGTCACTATGTTTTTGAACGCGGTAAACGCCAGCCGCACCCCGTCGGGGCTCCACGACGGGAGCTTGACAATCGTGTTCTCGTTGGTGATTCGCGATGCGTTATAGCCGTCGTAGTCGGAGGTGTAGATTTCGGTGACATTATCCGGGTGGTCGCGGACGAAAGCGATCCGGGTGCTGGCCACTCCGCGCTCTCCGGTGACATTCAGCACCACGTCGTCGCTGATCCGGTGGGCCGCCAGCCGCCGGTTGGCGAAATCGACCGTGTAGTTCTTGAGAAACACCAGGTCCCCGAGTCCCAGGTCGTAGACCCTGATCTCGACCACCGGCCGACCGCCCAGCTCGAAAAAAGTACCCGCCACCAGGTACTCGGCCCCAGTGGCCCTCCAGCCGCGAAAATCCACCGCGCCCTTGGCGCTGGCCAGCGCGGCGATAGTCAGCTCATCGAAACTGTTGTTGACCAGCTCGAAACGCAGACTGAAATCCAGATCGGAGATGACGATCTCGCGGATACGGCGCACCGCCTCCTGGCTGTCGGCCAGAGCGGCGCTGGCGGCGGGCATGGCGGCCACAGCCACTTTGTAGCGGTGGATCCGGCTGGTGGTGATCCGCATGTAGATCTCGCCCTCGGGCAGGGAAGACGAGGACGGGGGAGCCTGTGCCAGCAGGGAAGCAGCCAGGGAAGCAAAAATCAAGAGCAGAAAAGAAAAAAAAATGTGCCTGTTTATCAAACCGATTCCACTCATTAGCTCTCGAATTCAATGTGAAGTGTCAGCCTTGATTCCTTGTAGTCGGGAGGCAATTGTGGAAAACTACTTGAATTAATCACAGCACGGAGTGCTGCACGGTCAAATGCCGGCTCACCGCTGGATTTCTCTACACGCGCATCAGTCACTTGTCCGTTGCGCTGGATACAAAAGTAAATTGTGCCTAACGCTTCACCAGAGTAAGGATTACGCCAATTCCGCTCTATCTTGTCCTTCACCAGCCGCAAGTACCACAAGAACTCGAACTGCTCGTCGCTGCGCATCCCGCTCAGGTTCTGGTCGGGCCGCTTCTGCTGGATAACTCTCCGTTCGGTCTGCTGAGCTTTGGGCTGGGCCTCTTTCTGCTTGGGCTTGAGCTTCTTTTTCTGCTCCGGCGGCGGCGGGATTGTCTCCACGTCCACTTCCGGGACAGTTTCCTCCACCGGCGCGGCCTGCACCTGGGGCATGCTGACCAACTGCACCCGGTAGACCTGCGGCACGGCGAAAGTAATCGCCCGTTCCCAGCCGTAATAATAGAGGAACAGCAGCAGACCCACGTGGGTGACTATCGAGATGGTAAACGCTTTACGCATCGGCCGCACCCGCGGCTAAGTATTCATTCAACCCGCTCCAACAGGGCTAATCAGCGAGGATGAAATCTCCCTCGGTCCCCCTTTTTCAAAGGGGGAAGCCCAACCACATCCCCCCGCGGGCGAACACGAGGTTCGCCCCGAGGGGAAATTTCCTAATCGGTTGCACTAATCCCCTCTGCCAAGAGGGGTGACCCGCTTTGCCGGGGGACGGGGTGTGTAACCCGGTCAAACACGAGGCCGCCCCTAGCGGCGTTCCCGCACCAGTCCGGTCACGCTGGGCTCGGCGACCATCCCGATCGACTCGAAACCGGCCGCACGGATCATGCCCAGCGCCATGATCACCTTGCGGTAGGCGATATCTTCGTCGGCGCGGATATAGACCGACTTGGACTTGAGATTGGTGTAGTACTCGGCCAGCTTGTCGGCCAGCTGCTCCTCGCTGACCGGCTCATCGTCGAGAAAAATCCCCTTGTCCTTGCTGATCGTGAGCACCAGGCCCGTGAACGTAAAACTCTGAGCGGTCTGGGTCTTGGGCAGCTCCACCTCGATTCCGCCCTGGAACAGGGGGGTGGAGATCATGAAGATGATCAGCAGGGTGAGAGTGACATCCACCAGGCTGGTGACATTGATCTCGCCCATCAGGTCGTCGTCGTATTCTTTCGCGAATCTGGGCATGGCTTCCTGAATGTCCGGCTTATACGTTTAACCGACTGCGAATTAATTTCTTACGCGCTCAACTTTATTAAACCTGCACCGGCTAAAGGTTCAGGCTGCTCTTGTAGATAATCCCGGCCAGCTCCAGGGAAAAATTATTGCACTTGTCCATGATCCGGTGGGCCTTGCTGGAGAGGACATTGTAGCCCACCACCGCCGGAATCGCCACGGCCAGGCCGACCACGGTGGTAATCAGCGCATCGGCGATACCGGGGGCGACCACGGTGATATCGGCGCTGCCCTTGGCCGCGATATCCAGGAACGCCTCCATGATCCCCCAGACCGTGCCCAGCAGGCCCAGGAACGGGCTGATCGAACTCACGATCGCCAGGAACACGAGGTAGCTGCGCAGGCTGGCGCCCTGCTCGGCCACCGTGCGCTCCATCGCCATCAGCAGCGAGTCGCGCATCATCACCGTGGGATCGAGCTTCGCGCGCTTATCCTCGTTCTTGGCCAGGATCCGGCGCAACTGGCGCACCTCCTGCACCGCGGTGCCAACCAGCGCGCCCACGGGGCTGTGGACCATGCCCTTGCCGGCCTCGTGGATCTGGTCCAGGTCGCGCGCGGCGCGGAAACGGCCCAGGAAACTGTCCACCTCTTTCTCGGCCCTGTACAGGTCGATAAACCTGCGGCCCATCACCATCCAGCTCAGCACCGAGAGCAGTCCCAGCACGATCAGGATAAACTGGGCTTCCGGGCTGGCATAGATCAGCGTGGAGATTAAATCACGACCCAATAGGTCCTCCCTCGTCTGGCGGTCAATCCATCAAAGTTTGACGATTTTCGTGTCTTTCAGCCCGCGCGCGCCGAACGCATTGCGGGTGTCGACCACTAATCCGGCGTTATCCAGGATCATCGGGTAGTCGAAATCGCTGTGGTCGGTGGTAAGCACCACGCAGTCGGCCTCGCTCACCAGCTCCGGGGTAAGCTCCTGGCTCTTGAGGGCGACTTCGTTTAGATGGAACTCCTGGACGAACGGGTCGTGGAAGCTCACAGCGGCGCCCTTGACCTGCAGCAGACGGGCCACATCCAGGGCCGGCGACTCGCGGATGTCATCGATATCCTTCTTGTAGGCCACGCCCAGCAGCAGGATTTTACTGCCTTTCACGCTGCGCTCCGCCTCGTTCAGCGCATCGGCCACCTTGCGCGCCACATAGGCGGGCATGCTTGAATTGATCTCGCCGGCCAGTTCGATAAAGCGGGCGTAATAGTTGAGGCTCTTCAGCTTCCAGCTCAGGTAGTGCGGATCGATCGGGATGCAGTGGCCGCCCAGGCCGGGGCCGGGACGGAACGGCATATAGCCGAACGGCTTGGTGGCGGCGGCCTCGATCACTTCCCAGACGTCGATCCCCAGTACGTCGCACATCAGCGCCACTTCGTTGACCAGCCCGATATTGACCGCGCGGAACGTGTTCTCCAGCAGCTTGACCATCTCCGCCGCATCCGTGCTCGATACGCCGACCACCTGCTCGACGATAGCGCTGTAATAGGCTTCGGCGTATTTGAGGCACTCCGGCGTACAGGCGCCGATAACTTTCGGCGTGTTCTTGATCGTATAGACCTTGTTGCCCGGATCGACCCGCTCGGGGCTGAAAGCGAGGAAAAAATCCTCGCCCACCTTCAACCCGGTCTCCTCCAGCATCGGCCGGATCAGCTCCTCGGTGCTGCCGGGATAGGTTGTGCTCTCTAGTACGATCAACTGGCCCTTGCGCAGGTGCTTGCGGATTTGCCCGGCGGCGGCCAGGATAAAGCTCACGTCCGGGTTCTTGGTCTTGTTCAGCGGCGTCGGCACGCAGATCGACATCAGGTCCGCGCTGGCGAGCACGTCAAACTCGGTTGTCGCTTTCAACAGCCCCTTCTTGACCAGCGGACTGACATCCGCCGGGTCGATATCGGGGATATGGCTGCCGCCGTGGTTGATAACGTTGACCTTGTTCCGGTTCAGGTCGATCCCGGTGACGCTGAACCCGGCGGAGGCGAATTCCATCGCCAGGGGGAAACCAACATACCCCATGCCGATAATCGAAATCTCGGCCTTGCGCGATTCTACTTTCTGTATTAAATCCAAGGTCCACCTCGACAGTGGTCTGATGTCTGAAATGACGCGTGGAAACAGCGGCTGACAGGTAATAATATTAGCTTGAAAATTTATACCCGGAAACTGGGCAAGTCAATTAAAAATTCGGCAGTTGCACCGAATGCAAGTCTCGGCGCACAAAACTGTTGCACCGGATTGAACTATTGTATATATTGACTTTTCCTTATTGGAAACATCATGGAGGAATAATGGCTAAAGTATGCGGTGTGTGCGGGAAAAAGCCGGTGTCCGGCAACAACGTGTCACACGCCAATAACAAGACCAAACGCCGTTTCCTGCCCAACCTGCAGAAAATCCGCGTCCATGTAGACGGGACCAACCAGCGGATGTACGTCTGCACGCGCTGCATCAAGAGCGGCAGGGTGGCCAAGGCCAAAGTGGCCTGAACGGGCAGGTCCGGCGGTGGGCCCGGCTGCGTCAGAAGACCGTGCCCGCGAGAGCGACTCACGACCGGTCAAGCAACGGCTCGCATTCAAGCACCTTCCACGGGTGGGCGGATACGGGCTTTTCTCTATGATGCAGATAATTCTCCCGAGCCAGCCCCTCTCCGGCCAGGCAGTCCAGCAGACGGACGTTATCGAGCGCGGAGCGTTCAAGGGCCGGGGCCAGTTCCCTGCCACCCAGCGACAACACCGCCTGGGCGGCAGTCTCGGCCGGCGACTGCCAGCTCAATTCAACGCCGGGCGCCAGTTCCCCAACCCTTCTTTTAAGTTCCCGGAATATCTTTTTCACTTCGGCCTGGCGCACCATCGAGCGGTCCTGCCACGCAGTCTGCGGCTTTGGCACGAACGGATTGACACTGGCTTTCAGCTTGAGACCGGAGCCTGCCGGGGCAGCGAGTTCGCCAAGCTGGGAGGCCAGCAGCTCCCTGTCGTTTGCGGTTTCGTCCGGCAGCCCGATCATGTAGTACAGCTTCATCCCGCTGAAGCCCGCTTCCGCCGACCAGCGCACCAGCTCCACCAGCCTGCCGGGGTCGTAAGCCTTGCCGATCGCTTTGAGCAAGCCGGGGCTGGCTGTCTCGGGAGCGAGCGTGATACTGCTCACCCCGCAGCGAACGAGCAGTTCCAGCATCTCACGGTCCAGCGATCCGATCCTGAGACTGCTCACGCTCGCGCGAAGTCCCCGCCGGGCAATGATTTCCAACAGTTCTCCCAGTCCGGGATGGTCGCACAAATTAGCGCCCACCAGACCCACGCTGCGCGCCGAGGACGGGATATCCTCGAGCAGGGAGACCACGCTGTCCACATCCGCGCAGCGGTACGGGTCGTTGATTCGGCAGACCATGCAGAACCTGCAACGCCAGCGGCATCCCCTGGCGATCTCCACCATGAACATCGAACGGAAATGCGCCAGGCCGCTCACCACCGTACTATGAACCGGTTCTCCGTTCAAAGGGGATATTACGCGGGGCACCTGCGCCGGGACGTCATCTGCCGAAGGAGAGGGAGGATCGCCCGGACGGCAGTCGTAGCGCGAGGGGACGTAAAACCCCGGCAGACGGGCCAGTTCGTCCAGGAACTCGTCGCGCGATCCGCCCGAGCCCAGCGTGCCGTGCCAGAGTTCAGTGAACCGCGGAATAAGGCTCTCGGCGTCGCCGATCCCGCAGACATCCACGAACGGGGCCACGGGCTCCGGGTTGGCCGTTATCACCGGGCCGCCGCAAAAAACCACGGGGTCGCCATCAGAGCGCTCCACTGTCCGCAGGGGCACACCCGCCGCGTTCAGAGCGCTCACCAGCCAGATCATCTCCTGTTCGTAGGATATCGACGAGGCGAGGACATGGAACGCGGACAAGGGCCGTCCGCCCTCCAGGGAGATCCAGTTGCCGGCCAGCTCGAACAACCGCTCGCAGCGGGCGCCTTCGGCAAGGTTGAATTTCCGGTAGGCGTTCTGAAACCCCAGGCTGCCGGTGATTATCTCGTAGGGCGAGAGTCCCAACAGACCCACTTCCAGGGCGCAGTGACCGGTCTTGACCAATGTGCCCTGCTCGCTGGCGAGAAGCTTGTCACGCAGTTTTTCAGTCTGCCTGGCCCAGGCCATTAACCATTCCGGCGCTGAATTAAGTACACAGGGGAAGACAGCCCTAGAGACAGCTGCCGGGGTTATAGATAACAGAAAAAGGCCTTCGCGGGAAGGCCTTCTGCTGAGAAGATATCGAGCTGTGTTCCGGCTGGTTTGAGGGGCCGGTCAATGGCGCGAAATACGGTCGCGCTCGGGAAGGCTGGGCTTGACTTTGGTTTTTCCGCCGAAAATCCTGCCGCCCAGCAGAAACGAGTCGACCAGGTTGAGGGCGAAAATGCCGAATGCGGCGTCGATCATGTAGCCGCCGACCTTGTAGCGGGTCTGCCCCAGGTCTACCCGGTCCTGAAAGACCTCGCGGCTAATCGCCATCGAGGCTTCATCGTAAGACGTCTGCCCCTTACCGCGCAACAGCCATCCGCCCACCAGCAGGCCCGCAGTGGCGCCGAGGATTGTATACCCGGTCCACTTCTGGCGGGTCTCACCGGTCTGGATCATTTTCCAGCCGGGTACGATCTTGCCGATAAACGCGCTTTCTTTTACTTCCTGCTCCTGACGGAAGCGCTCGATAGCCGCAGTTTCAATATCAGCCAGACGCTGAATTTCAAGCCGCTGTTCTTCCAGGTCGGCCTCGCTGAGCCTGACGAGGTTCTCCGCTTTCGCCAGTTCGGGATTCATCTGAAGCGCTTTCGCGGCGGCCACTCGCGCCTTTTCATACGCATGGTTGTCGTAATAGGACAGGCTGATCTGGTATTGGATGTCGACATTGTTCGGCTGGTTCTGCAGCACGATCTGATAGTTTTCGATGGCCTGATCGTATAATTTCATTTCGCGGTAAACATCGCCCAATCCCTGACGGGCCATGCTGTTGCCGTAATCCAGCCCAACGGCCGCCCAGAATTCCTGCTCCGCCTCGGTCCAGAGATTCATCGCCATGTATTGCTTGCCGCGGGCTACGTGCTCGGCAGCCAGGTAAAGGTTCTCAACCGTCTGGCCGCCATAGTCGAACTGGGCGCCGGCGCCCTGCGGAACCAGCAGGGACAGGCACAGCACGGCACAGGCTGTCAGCTTGGCGTACAATTAATCACCCTCCTTCCATGCTGAGCATGAGCAGGACATTAATCTTGCTCAGCAAGTCTGTCAGGTAGCTGTCGGAACCCGGATCCAGCATGGCTGCGGGATCCGCGATCACGGCAGCGGAATCGTATTCGCCGATATTGAAAAACGCCTCGGCCAGCACGGCGTTCAAATCGTCCGAGTTAATCGAGCTCCTGTGCTGGAACACGTAGAGCGAATCGATAGCAAGCGCGCTCTGGACATTGCTGCGGACCAGCGTAAAATTCGGCGGGCTGACCTCGCGGTAGCTCAAGCCCAGTCCGGCGAACACATCCGCGCTGTCCGCACCGCTGGACGGCGTCTTGCTCATGGCGGTGTTAAAATGGCTGATCGACCGATCGACCGAATCCTGCATGGCCAGGCTCCAGGCCAGTCCGATATAGGCCTCGGGCCACAGACGGCGGCTGTCCAGATCGAGCGCATTACGGAAATCGATAGTAGCCAGGCCGAAATTGCCCTCGGAAAACCTGTCCCACCCCCGGTTAATTTCGCTATCGTATGCCGGGCGGGGGTCGTATTCTGGCGCCGACGGTGTGCTGCAAGCTCCCGTGATCAGCACCACTGCGGCCAGCATAGTCAACAGGCTTTTCATACAGCCAGCTCTCCCGCGCGTTAGCGGTTTAACGTAACAGCACCATTTTTCTCATAATCACCGCGCCCGGGGCGCTCATGCGGTAGAAATAAACTCCGCTCGGCACGTCACGCCCGCCGTCTGTCTTGCCGGACCATTGCACCGAATGGCTGCCGGGCTGGACCGTTCCGCTCACCAGCGTGCTGACCACCTGGCCCCTCAGGTTGTACACCTTGAGGGAGAACCCCTCCACCGGCTCGTCACCGGGCACCGTGAATGAGATAAAGGTGCTTGGATTGAACGGGTTTGGGCTGTTCTGCGCCAGGCTGAAACTGGAGGCCCTGGGTAACCGGGAACTGCCGGGACCGAAGGCCAGCAGTGCGTAAGTACCATCACGGTCGACCGCCGCGCTGAACGTACCGGTTGCCGGATCGTAGATCGTAGGCAGCGGCTGCCATCCCCGCTCTTCCAGGCGGCAGACAGCCATCCGCCCCGGGTCCTCGACACCCTTGCCATCGATCACCACCCGTGCGCCCGTCCCGATCGCGCCCTCGAGCAGGGTGAACGTATAGCTGAGCACCTCGACCATGCTTCTCAAGTCCCCGCCGAGACTGCCGGCAAGCTCGCTCACCGCCTCTTTCAACCGGTCATCCCCGACAGGCTGATTGGTGCTGGCCAGCAGGCGGACGCCATCATCGGCGGCCGAAGCCGGCAGTTCGAGCCACGCCGAGCGGTCGGGTGTAAGAGCGCGCACCGCGAGCCGGGTAGAGGCCAGGCTGGACGAATAGGTTTTGCTGTACTCGCCCAGGGCGCCCGCCAGGTTGCGTCCCGAAATTGTGAGCAGGAACGAGGACCGGGTGGTATAATGAGCGCGGTAGATATTATTGGTCCCGACCTGGATAGCCGCCACCTGCTGGTTGTTGAAGGCGACAGTCGGGTTGGTCAACAACTGCTCGCTGGAGATGATATAGGCGGTAACGTGACCGGCGAACACCGGATTACGGTTGATCAGCACGAAAAACTCCGGCCCCGATCCCTGGTGTGTCGTCAGCAGCATGAAGTCATGGGTCTGATTGCTGCTTACCGGGTAACCCGACTTGCCGCGTACGAAGACTTTCCAGAAATAGCGCGTGTTGTCGTTAATCGGACTGACTGTCAGGGTGGTATCGGTCAGGTTATCCTGGGAAGCCACCAGGCTGCTCATGCTGAACTGGTCGTCCAGCGAGAGCAGGAAGTCATAGACCAGCGTATCGGTGCTGTCCTGCGAAGTGCTCGCGTTCCAGACGAATGAAACCGTGGTCGTGTTGACCGTATCACCGTCGCCCGGGGCCTGCAGGTCGAAGCCCGACGGCAGGTCCGCCCCGTTGGGATCGAAACTGCGGCTGAAGAGCATGGTGTTTTTGCGCTGCTCCTCTGCGATATACAGATCGACCCGGTTGTCGTTGTTGAAATCGGCGACGGAGGCGTGACGGGAATTGCTGCTCCAGGTGGGCATCAGTCCCACGTAGGCATCCTCGAAGTTTCCGAGTTGGTCGTTGACCAGCAGCCGGTTAGCCTGACCGAAGTTAAGATAGTAGAGGTCGAGAAAACCGTCGGCGTTAGCGTCGAAAAAACGCACGCCGTAGGTCTCGTCGCTCTCGGCCGGCAGGCGGCCGGTGTTGTCGCGGGTAAATTCACCGAAGCCGCTGTTGAGGTATAATTCGTTCATCGTAAAATCGCTTTGGGCCACCACCAGGTCCAGATCGCCGTCGCTGTCCACGTCGGCCAGATCTCCGCCGCGGGCGTTGGCCGAAGTGCCGCTGGAGAGGGCATGGTACCTAAGGATACCGTTGCCCTCGTTGCGCATGTAGTAATGCTCGCTCGCTCGGTTGATAACCACCACGTCGGGCCGGTTGTCGTTGTTAACATCCCCCACGATTGCCCAGATGCTCTGGAGCGCCGGTTCATTGGACAGCCTGGTGGCGGAAACGTCGGTGAACACGCCCCTGCCGTCGTTAAAGAGCAGCCGGTTCTGCTCGCCACCCTGACGGCTGTTGGCAACGTAGAGGTCCATGTCCCCGTCCCCGTCGAAATCAGCGGTGACGATACAGCTCGTGCCCCAGTCGTCCTCGGGCATGAACGTATTTCCGTCGGAATCGGCGAACTCGAAGGTCATGTCCTCGAACCGGCCGCGGGTATTGTTGATATACAGCCTGTTCTGGCCGTTGTCCGTGGCGAAAATCAGGTCCAGGTAGTCATCGGCGTTAACGTCGGCCACGGCCACATGCGTCGTGTTGTCGCGCGACTGGACCCCCAGTACGGACGCGGTCTGGTCGGCGAAACCGATCACCTTGTTATAGATATACGCGTTGTTGATTTCACCGTAGTTGGCCACCACCACGTCCAGGTACCCGTCCTCGTTGAAATCGGCCACGACGCTGGCGCGGCTGGGCAAGGCTGCCAGGCTGCCGAGCTGGTCGGTCGTATCGACGAACGTGACCTCGCCCAACGAGCCCGGGCTGACCACATCGTAGCTGAAAGAAGCGTTTAAATACGGGGCGCGCCGTCTGTCTCTTTCCACGTTACCCAGCGAGTCGGTAACCTGGACAAAATATTCGATCCTGCTGCCGGCCGAGCGCGGAGGAATTTCCGTCCAGTAGTGGGCGCCGTAGTTCTGCATCTTAAGGTCGAAAAACGTGTCGCTGTTGCTGATATTCCTGTATTTCACCACTACCGAGTTGATCTTGACATTACTGTGAATCCAGCTTTCTATTTTTACGGGCAATATCGTGTTGGTCGTGGTCAGGGCATCCGTGGTCAGGGTGATGCCCAGCTCAGGGACGATATTAATGTCGCTAAGCACATCGAACGTATACGGAGCCACAAACTGGCTGGAGTGAACGCTGTCCGGCCTGGAGGCCACGTGGCCCGCCGTATCGGTGGCGACTATGATATAGCCGACAGCCGTATTGAACGGCTGGCCCGGTATCCCGGCGGTATATTCATCGTTCGTGTTCGGAACGTTGACCATCCGCACGGTATCTTCATAGCTGCCCGCCTGGGTGGAGTAGAGCAGGTCGGTGCTGAACCAGAAGTTGTCGACCACTTTCGCGTTAATCTGATACGGACCGTTAACGTCCTGCGTATTGGGATACTCGGTTGTGAAATAGAAGAACGGCGCCACTGTGTCGCGGGCGATATCGGCGTTCAACTCCGGTATGAATTCAGCGCTGGCAAGCGAGTCGAGCGCCACGTGGTCCAGTGTATCCGGACTGGTGACATTGATCGCGCTGATAGTTTTGATTTCGGCGACATTAGAATACACCAGGCCCCAGACCTGGCCGTTGCGGTCGGTTGGAGTCTGCGGCTGGAAGTATGAAATACCGCGATCAGGCGTAGCTCTCAGCTCGATTTCGACGTTGGGGATCGGCACGTTGTCGGCATCGAGCACGGTCACGGTCACCACCGAAGCGCTGCGGCCGTTATTGAGCACCGGACCCGTGGCCCTGATATAACCGTTTCGCGCCTGGTTCCGCTGATCCGCGACCTCGTAGGGACCGAGTACCTGGAACTCGTTCACATCGTTGGCCTGGAAAGTCAGCAGAACGCTGTCTCTCACCTCTCCCTGGTCCTGGCTGAGAATCTCGAGAAACAGCATGGTCTGGCCGGCGAAGTAAGGAGCGTTAGACCCGTCGAAGCGCCGGTAGTTACCCATGTTCATGACAAATTTGCCGTCGGCGTTGGTCAGCACGGCGTATAACATCGTGCTGTCAATGAGCGTACCGGTCTCCAATACGCGGGTCCAGCGGTAGAACGAGCGGACAATCACGTTGCGCAGCGGCTCGCGGGTCTTGGCGTCCACGACAGTACCCTGGAGGTTACCGCCGAGGCTGGGAAAGGGCGGCAGCCTGGTCAGGACCGAATCGTAACCCAGGATGCTGCCGGCGCCCTCGGCTTCATCGGAGCGCACCTTGTAGTAATAGGTCGAGTCGATAGCCAGCTGAGTAACCTGGACGAAATGGATCTGGCTCGGAGGCTGAAGGGTATCTCTCCTGACCTGGGTCAGCGCCCCGGGTTCCAGACCGAGCAGCAATTCGTTATCGTTGGTCGGCTGGTTGGTGCGCCAGGTCACCACGAAGTTGTTGCCGCCGTAGTTGGACAGCCTGACGTCGTAAACCTGCAGTTCATCATCCTGCTGAGCCGCTGTCTGGCCCGGCAGGGCCAGTAACAGCCAGAGCAGGGCGGGCAGCAGAACTTTGATTTTATTCATGCAAGACTCCAGCATCATACGATTCCCCGGGGGGCGAAGATTACCGGCTTCTCAACTGCTTGAATTACTCGACGGGCTCAGTTTCCTGAGCAGGGCCAGCAGATCGAAAATATCGACTTTCCCGTTGCCGTCGACATCCGAGGCGGCGTTGCCCTCGACTTTGCCACCGATAACTTTCAGGAGATCGAGCACGTCGAAAATGTTCAGCGCACCGTTACCGTCCACGTCGCCGGGCACCGAGGCGTTGGGGTCGATCACCTGGATCGATATTGTTCCCAGATCGGTTTGCCCGAAACCTAGCTGGTTGGTACTGTCTGCAACATTGGTCCAGTAGTTGGGAACCAGTTCCAAGATAATCCGGTCGGCACCGTATTTTTTAAATAGGCCAGTACCGGAAGCATTGTACATTATCCCGGCATCACCGATCCAGACACCGTCATCGTCGCTCAATACTACCTTTGGAAGCGAAGTTCCATCAAACTCGTTTTGCAGCCAGTATCGAACCAGACATCTCTTAATCGGGTTACCCCAACTGTCTTGGAGTTCTCCCCAGACAGTTTTCGGTGCATCAGCCTGACTGTCATCGAGCGTCGTAAACTTGAAGTTTTCGCCGTCGCTGTCCCAAATATTATCGTTCGAAATCACACGAAAACCGTACTCGGTATCAATCTGCAAGCCGATAATCTGTACCAGGTGCGTATACGATTCTCCAATATAACCGGCACTCACGAAATAGGTGCTATCGGGAGCGATGACTTCGATTTTATTGTCCCGGGTTTTCTGATCGGTCGTCCAACTGACAAAAGCTGTCGCTACACTCAGATCGGTTACTCTCATATTGTTCATCTGCACCGGTTCCTGCTGGGCAAGCGAGAACGCAGGCATAGCGATCAGTGCCGCCACAAGGAGGAAAACGAACTTTCGCAGCATCACTCGCACCCCGTTTTTATGTTCAGAATTTCGTAAATGATTTACTGGTTTGTTGTATGCAATATATATACCATAAAATACCTGTGTTTGATCCATTTGCGACTGCTTAATTTATAATTTTGCGGACGTGCATCCCGCACCATGTTTTACCTAGCCTAACACCCGTATTGCCAGCCGTTCAGTTTGAATCAAACCCTGGAGCAGAGTTGCCAGGCGACGGCAAAATCTTCCCCCTCCCCGCACATAAAGAAAAGGGCTTCCCACCGAGTGGCGGGAAGCCCTTTTTACGCAATGCAAGACTTCAGGCTAATCCCCCATTATCCAGCCAGGATCATTTAAGAATGACCATCTTGCGCGTTGCGTTGAACTGCGGGGTAGTCAGCCTGTAGAAGTAGACTCCGCTCGAAACTCGCCGTCCGGTGCGGTCTGTGCCGTTCCACTGGACAGTATAATCGCCCGGCTCCAGGGAGCTGTTAACCAGCTCGGCCACTTCCCGGCCGCGGAGGTTGAACACCACCAGCCTGGCCTTGACCGCCTGCACGCCCTCGGGTACGCTGAACTTGATCGTGGTCGAGGGGTTGAACGGGTTAGGGTAGTTCTGCGCCAGGCA